>JAAYST010000041.1 GCA_012518265.1 Candidatus Methanofrustulum fimipullorum
AATCGATTTTAATTCTTGACTGAATTATCGGAATCAATGCTTCGTCTTCAGCACCGTCTGAGACGAATATTGCACTTTTAATTTCATAAATTTCTAAAAAAGAATCCAATTGTTCAACGATTTTTCTGTCAGATACTACTCCTACGTTTTTGTCGCCCGCAAACGTTACTATTTCAGCATCGACTCCTTGACTTCTAAGTTTGTCCAAAATTTTAATTCCGCCGAAAATCGTATTCGTGTCGGAATCTTCCGGGTCGGCAGTGCCTAAGTTTACAGCCGCAACTACGTTTGCACCACGCCCGATTACAGGCGTTGGAACCTGTGCTTTTTCTCCAAGGTCATTGTCTCGATCGATGCATATTATAATTGTATCCATAGAAATCTTGAAAATAATTACTTTTTATTTACAATTATTTAATTGCAATTGAACTTATAAACCTTGTTATAAGTTATTAATATTTTATTAATACTTTATTAATATTTTATTAATAATTTATTAATTATTTATAAAATACAATCAATAATATTGGTATATTGTATAGTATTAATATTAGTACATTTCTTTTTATAGTTTTCGTATGAATAATTTTAAATATCGTAACAACAATTTGTTTACGGTGACTAATTTGAAAATGAATTGAAATTTAAAAAATATAAATAATTTTAGAAACGGCTCTGATAGAAACGGATCCGCCAAAAACAGCTCCGAAATTGACTGGAACGATGTTTGGGTTCGCACTTTTGCGCTTCAAACCAAAAACGAGCAAAAGCACACGAGCAAATGGGAAGACAAAAAAACGGCCGAAAACTTTTGGAAACGCTCTCAAAAAAACACAAAATCAACGGACGACACAATATCGGAACTTCCAATTATGCCAGAATCTTCCGTTTTGGATATCGGTTCCGGTCCCGGTCGGCTTTCAATTCCGATTGCAAAACGTGTAAAAAGGCTTACCGCGGTAGAACCGGCAGAAGGCATGAGAAATGTTTTGATTGAAAACTTAAAATCCGAAAACATAGAAAACGTCGACATTGTTTCTAAAAATTGGGAAGATATTGATCCGTCCGATCTCTCGACTCCTTATGATTTGTCAATTGCCGCATTTTCCCTTGCAGTTACCGACATAAAAGCCGCAATTGAAAAAATTGAATCCGTTACATCCGGTTATGTATTTGTTTATTGGTTCTGCGGCCTTAGCCCTTGGGACAAACATTCAATTGAGCTTTGGGAGCGTTTGTACGATGAAGAATACATCGTCGGTCCGAAATCAAATGTCATTTACAACGTTTTATATGACATGGGAATTTATCCCGACATGAGAGTTTTCGAACTCGACAATTCAGTATATTTTGATACATTCGACGACGCCTTAACACATTTTAAATTCAATTATAAAATACCCGACGAATCAGAAGATATTTTGAAAAATTATTTAAAAGAAAAATTGATTTTTGAAAACGGAAAATATACAGATCTAGGAAAATCAACACGCGTACGCATATCTTGGAAAGTAGAAAAATAATATTTTTTTCTATTTCTTTTTTAGTTTTTTTTTTATTTGTTTTTTTAACATTTTTATTCTGATTAAATTTATATATTGTTAATTACTAATATCTTACAAATTTATACGATTTGAAAATAATTGTCATTTTATAAAACTCTAGTTATGTGCATCATGTTATTAATTTTTAGATATTTTATCACTTTTATGTAATTTATATTTTATTCATTTTTTATGTAAAATAAAATCTTATTTAATGTAATATTTATTATGTGATATTTATTATGTGATATTTATTATGTGATATTTATTACTTGATATTTATTACTTGATTGTTACACTTTCATATTTTAGCTTATATTATTTAGGATTTTTATAACAAAGCGTTTTCCGGGTTTTATTATTTATAAATATTGGGATCGATCATTATGAGTGCCTCATTTAAAAAATTTTTTAATATATTTCTTATAATTGCTTTATTTTCTTTTTCTCTTGGAATTGTCGAATCCGGAAGCGATTTTTTTTTGATTCGGGAAATGAAGATTCTACGTTTTTTGTGCCGTTTTTAAACATACAAAGAGCAAAAGCCGTATCGCCTGTTATAGGCGTAGACCATCCGGCAAATCCGGGTGAAGTGATGCTGTTTAAAGAAGCCAATCTGGTTGATGACAGGATAAATGTTTGGGAAGTTACGTTAAGAGTAGAAGGAAAAGACAGTCCCAAAACAAGTGATATCGTTTTGGTAATCGACACGTCAAACAGTATGGGGGATTATGGTCGAATTCAATCAGCTAAAAATGCAGCCAATCAGTTTATTGACACGCTTTTGCCTTCGAATGTTACAAGAATCGGTATTGTTTCTTTTGATGACAACGGTTATTTAAACAGTACACTTACAAACGATACAGCTGCTTTAAAGGCAGCAGTAAACGATCTTAGTGTCAAAGGAGGAACTTTTACCCAAGTAGGTGTTAAATCAGCAGAGAATATGTTGGCAAAATCTACAGCAGACAGTAAACATATAGTTCTTCTTTCAGACGGAGTGCCGACATACAGTTATATGATTCCAAATGTTAATACAAGGCGTGCAGGGTATGTATATGATTCATCGAACAATTTGGAAACAGGAACCGGATATTCTTCCGACGCATACGATAATGTGAATTACTATAGAGTAGGAAACGGTCAGGGATACAGAACTTATATCGAAACTTATTATTATGGGGGTTATTATCGCTACGCTTACTACAACCACAGTAATTCTGCCATTGCAGAAGCCGGCTTTGCAAAAACTGCCGGAAATCGTTTATGGACGATTGCTCTTGACGTCAGTCCTATGGGTCAGCAAGTTTTAAACACAATGGCTTCTCCTGATAGCTATTTTACAGCTACTCCGTCTGAACTTGAAACGATTTTTACAGGTATTGCGGGCCAAATCGGTTCCGCTGTAAGTGATTCTACTGCTACTGATCCGATGGGGCAAGGTTTTTCAATTCCTTTGGTGGATGTAACTAATATTACTACTGTTCCGACAGATTCTCCTGCAACATATGATCCTGTTACAAACAAAATGAATTGGAATCCTGGTACTCTGACAACGCCTATTGCGTCCGGAAGCGATATCAAATATGCTGAGCTGAAATATATTATCGAAATAACCGATGACATTTTGAATCAGATTCCGACCGGGGATTTGTATTTAACAAACGGTGATGCAAATCTTACATATACGGACCATAACGGAAATATAGTGAAAAAACCGTTTCCGGTTCCAAGTGTCGATCCCGTTATAATATCAATTGAAAAAGTTTTGTACGATTCTTCAGGATACAAAATTACAACAGATCCGCTAGACAGAATATTCACAATAGAAGTTAAAGCAACAGATCCGTCTTTGTATCATAAAACATTCGATTTGAGAATTGGTGAAAAAAGAGTTTTGACAAATCTTAGTTCGCTTCACAATTATGTTGTAGAGGAGACACAAGTCAGAATGGGAAATACGGGAACACCTGAATCCGTTAGCGACAATTATTACAGTATAATCGATGGGGTCCCGGGAAACACATTTAATGTAGCCCAAACTTCTCCGGACTTTCCTATAGTTGTAAAAAACACCGAAAAAGCTTTAGGAAAACTAATTGTAGGTAAGGTGTTTAAGCCTTTAGGTCCAGATTCAAATGTAGGGAGCGCTACAGGTGGGGTCGGACCCGATTTTACTTTTACTGTAACAGGTCCGAACGGTTACTCCAATACATTTACTCTTAAAGCAGGTGAAAGCAGAGTATTTGAAAACTTGAATTACGGAGAATACACCGTAACGGAAACAAATTCGCAAGGATTTCAAGTAAGCTATTCAGATACGGATGCAACAAACGGTAACTTCTGACGGTAAAGTTACATTAACAATTCTTGAAAAAGAAGATTCGGTACTTGTTACCAATTATCCTGCAGATATTGACAGGACAGTTGATGTAGAAGGTACTAAAATATGGTCGGGTGGGGCCGACGCCGATCATGCACCGCTTGTTTTTTATTTGAAAAAAAACGGAGTCAATGTTCCGGGTTCTGATTTAAATTACACCGTAACGCCTACAGCGGGTCCTTCCAATACATTTACCTATAAATGGACCGGCTTAGATAAATACAACATATACGGTGCTCCTAATGTTTATACCGTAGACGAGAAGGAAACGCCTATCGGATACGAAAAGACGGTTGACACTACCACTAATACCGTAACCAATACTTATAACCCGGCGATTATAAATCGTATTGTGGCGTATAAAAGATGGGTTGGCGGGGAATCATTAACGTGCCCCACAATTTATTTTGAACTTTGGAGAACGATAGGCGGAATAGATGCCGGAGAAAAAGTACCAAATGTGGACGTAAAAGAGCTTTTGCCCGGAACAGAATCTGTAGAGTGGCTTGATGCTTTGCCCGAAACGGATTCTAATGCGAATCCCTATACATATTTTGTGAAGGAAAAGTTAACACTTGACGGACTTCCCGAAACACCCGAAAATTATGTCAACGAATATCCCGACTGGACGAATTCCCCTACTATTATACAAAATACTTACACTCCTCCAAAAACTCCGGTAACTGCCACAAAGACTTGGGTAAACGGATCCACACCGCGTCCTGATATTTGGTTTAAACTGTATCGCAGTGTAGACGGCGGTGTGACATTTGAAGGAGTACCTGATGCGGAAGCTCCAATTACGATATTAACGGGAGGCACAACATCTGTTACTTGGGACAACATTTCTCAGACAGACAACAACGGAAATCCGTATACTTTCAAAGTAAAAGAAGTTAATTCTTTGGGCGAAAGCTTTGCTCCTGAAAACTATGAGAAAACAGAGACAGGTTTGTCGGTCACAAATGAATATATTTCTCCGCATATTGAAATTACGGCTGCCAAGTCTTGGGTAAACGGTCCGGAAATTGTACCAATTGTTGGTTTCAGACTTCACCGTTATCTCGAAGGCGGGTCCCCCGCGGTCGATTCTAACGATGACAGGGTTCCCGGATTGGCAACTAAATTTATTTTAGACAGAACAAACACAACGGTGAATTGGACAGTTCCCGAAACAAATGAAAACGGTGTAAAATACGTTTATTATGTTCGTGAGGTTTGTAAAGACGATCTTATGTACTGTTCGCCTGTAAATTGGACGGTATCTAACAACAACTATGCATATGCCGACACAATTCCGGCCTGGACGATTACCAACGAATATCAGATTCCGACACAAGGTGTGGTAACTGCTAATAAAATTTGGGAAAACGGACCGACACCGAGGCCTACGACCTGGTTTAAACTGTATCGCAGTACAGACGACGGCTTGACAGTTGAAGAAGTTCCGGTATCGGAAGCTCCAATTAAAGAATTGCCGGACGGAACAACGTCAGTTACTTGGACAGGTCTTAGCGAGACAGACATAAACGGAAAAGAATATACTTTTAGTGTGAAAGAAGTTGATAATTTAGGCAATGATTTTACACCGGAAAACTACATAAAATCAGGTGAAGGAACACTTAGTATTTACAACAGTTACGAATGTCCAAGAGCAGATATAAGAGTTGAAAAACAGTGGACTCTCTCTTTTACCAATTATCCTGAAATCAATTTTTCATTGCAACGAAGGGTTGTCGGTTCAACCGATTGGGAAACTGACGTTTTATTCATAGCCAAAATGGACGGTGTAGCCGATTCGGTAACAGAAGGTTCGTCAGGTGAACTTGAGCCGTGGCTTTTCACATGGGAAAATATTTTCATGAAAAATTACAACGGCGAATCTTATGAATTCCGAGTAGTGGAAGATCCTGTACCTCAAGACTTCACAGTAAGTTATAACAGCACTACAGACGCAGACGGAGTTTCTCGACTCATTATTGAAAATACAGTCAACACAACAACAATTGAAGGCACTAAGACTTGGGCAGGAATTCCTGCAGGTACCACTTCTTTTCCGACCGCTAAATTCACCCTTAAACAAAACGGAGTTGCTTACGGCGAAGTAAAAAATATAACCGCTACAGGAAACAGTGCTCATACATTTTCTTGGACCAATCTTCCAATATATGATTCAAACGCAGCAAAATACGTTTACACAGTTGAAGAAGCCAAAATTCCCGGTTACACAACAACCACAGGCGGTGACGCCGCAACCGGTTTCACATTCACCAACGCTTATGACGGTTTGGGAGGAGAAGAAGCAGTTGCAATTAATGTCAAAAAGACTTGGTCCGGAATTCCTGCCGGTACAACTTCTTTCCCAACTGCTAAGTTTACTTTAAAACAGAATGGAACTGCTCATGACGTTGTAAAAGAACTTACAGCAACCGGAAACGTTGACCAAACTGTTTCTTGGACCGATCTTTTAAAATACGCTCCAGACTCTTCACTTTTCGTCTACACAGTTGAAGAAGCCAAAATTCCCGGTTACACAACAACCACAGGCGGTGACGCCGCAACCGGTTTCACATTCACCAACGCTTATGACGGTTTGGGAGGAGAAGAAGCTGTTACAGTTAATGTTAAGAAGACTTGGTCCGGAATTCCTGCCGGTACAACTTCTTTCCCAACTGCTAAGTTTACACTAAAGCAAAACGATGTTGCTCACGGCGATGTAAAAGAATTGGTCGCCACCGGAAACGTTGAGCAAACCGCTTCTTGGACCAATCTTTTAAAATACGCTCCAGACTCTTCACTATTCGTGTACACAGTTGAAGAAGCTAAAATTCCCGGTTACACAACAACCACTGGCGGTGACGCCGCAACCGGTTTCACTTTCACAAACACTTATGACGGTTTAGGAGGAGAGGAAGCCGTTACAGTTAATGTTAAGAAGACTTGGTCCGGAATTCCTGCTGATACTACTTCTTTCCCAA
>JAAYST010000042.1 GCA_012518265.1 Candidatus Methanofrustulum fimipullorum
CCTTTTTCTCGACTCCAAATTCTTCTTCATCTTCAAATTCTTCTTCGTCTTCTACTTTTTTATCGAAGAGTTGTTTTTCATCCGGTTCTGCAAATCCTCCGATTGGGACCAGTGCAAAGAGAACTCCTATCGATTTTACATTAACTCCTTCAACGCGGCACAATATCGCATGTCCGAATTCATGTACGATAAGCGTTATAAAAAGCGCAATTGCTCCCGACCACAAAGGAATATAATCGTTAAGCCCCGGAATTAAGAAAATATTGTTTATTTGGTACAAATCATTTGTTTCCGGAACATGTCCTGCCATCATCGAATTTATCGCGGAATATACCGAAAGCAGAACAAGTGCAAACATAAAAATCATACTTAAAAACATGGCAACAATTGCAACATTTCCGTAAACTTTCCAAAATTTCTTAGGACGTGCAATAATTTCTATTAGACTCAACGCTTTTTTAGTCCTTATCATTAAAATCGGACCTATAGCCGTTATATTATACTTTTTAAGTATGCCTTTTCTGTCTAAAAATATTACAATAAGCCAATATAACAAAAAAACAGCAAAAATCAATGAAAAATTCAAAACAGATTACTCCTTTTTGAGCAGTTGAGTCGCAAAAAAATGTAAATCATTAAAATCATTATAAACATAAACTGTTTATTTTTAATGATTTATATATAGTTTTATTTTTTAATCTTTTATTAAATCGTTTTTTTAATCTTTTATTAAATCGTTTTTTTATGTTTTTTATGTTTTTATTCTATGTTTTTTTATGTTTTTATTTTATTTTTATCATTTTATATTTTTATTTTACGTTTTAACAAAATACTTTAATCATTTCGATTGTTTGGCCGACTTGGTTTGCGACAGGTTCAACTTCATATGCGGATTGATACGTAAATGCAGCGATAATTCCAAATAATGTAAGTACAGCCAAAAATCCTACTAAAATCATAATTGCGGGGTTAACTTTTTTCATAATAAAATCTCCATAATTTTAAATCAAACTTAATACGCATTTTCATATTTAAATAATGTTACTTAATCTTTTATAATTAACTGTTAATAATAAACCGTTAATAATTAACTTAACTTTTAATAATAAACCTTTAATAATTATTTAACGTTTTCATTCATATAATTTATATAACACCTTGTGCCATCATTGCTTCTGCAACTTTTAAAAATCCGGCAATATTTGCGCCGACTACAAGATTTCCTTCATTACCGTAATTTTTAGCGGTTTCTTTTACGGTTTTATAAATATTTACCATAATTCCTTTAAGTTTTTCGTCGACTTCTTCTGCGGTCCACGAAAGTCTCATTGAATTTTGAGTCATTTCGAGTCCGGAGCATGAAACTCCTCCTGCGTTTACCGCTTTTGCAGGTCCGAAATATACTTCGTTTTTCATCAAGTAATCGATTGCATCAAGTGAACACGGCATATTTGCGCCTTCGGCTAAATATTTTAAGCCGCCGCTAACAAGTGCTTTTGCATCATCGATATTTATTTCACCCTGTGTTGCGCATGGAAGTGCAATGTCGGCCGGAACTTCCCATACTTTTTTCCCTTCAAAGTATTTGGCATTAGGTCGAATTTTTAAATATTCTTTAATTCTTTTTCTTTCAACTTCTTTTATTTGAATGACGGCATTTATGTCTATTCCGTCTTCATCTAAAATGTAACCGTTTGAGTCGCTGCAAGTAATTACTTTTGCGCCGAACGACTGAGCTTTTTTAATGGCGTAAGTTGCAACATTTCCCGAGCCTGAAATAATCACTCTTTTTCCTTCAAGCGTTTCCCCTTTGTCTTTTATCATTTCGTTTAAAAAGTAAATAATACCGTAGCCGGTAGCTTCCGTTCTTCCGACACTTCCGCCGTATGATAATCCTTTTCCGGTAAAAACACCCTGTTCGCTTACGCCTTTGATTTTTCTGTACATTCCGTACATATATCCGATTTCTCTTGCACCGACACCGATATCGCCTGCGGGAACATCAACGTCCGGTCCTATGTATTTGTAAAGTTCCGTTACATAACTTTGACAAAATCTCATTATTTCATTTTCAGATTTTCCTTTAGGATCAAAGTCGGCTCCACCTTTTCCGCCGCCCATAGGAAGTCCGGTCAGTGCATTTTTAAAAGTCTGTTCGAATCCTAAAAATTTTACAATATCAACATTTACACTCGGATGGAAACGATTTCCGCCTTTATACGGCCCGAGCGCACCGTTCATTTGTACCCTGAAACCTCTGTTTACATAAACTTGCCCGTCGTCGCCAACCCAAGGAACTCTAAATATAAATTGCCTCTCCGGTTCCACAATTCTTTCCAAAAGCCCTGCTTTTATATATTCGGGGTGTTTTTCAACAACCGGAATCAATGTTGTTAAAACTTCTTTTACAGCGTTGTTAAACTCAGGTTCGTCTTTATTTCTATTTTCAACATCTGCCAATACTTTATTTACGTATTCTTTTGCATCCATGTTTGCTCGGTCTCTTCTATTTAAATTCGTTTGTTTGTTTGTTTGTTTTTATTTATTTGCTTTTCGTTTGTTTTTTTGTTTGTTTTTTGTTTGTTTTTTTGTTTGTTTTTTGTTTGTTTTTTGTTTGTTTTTTGTTTGTTTTTTGTTTGTTTTTTTGTTTCTATAATTTTATAACTTCTATGAATTTATAATTTATTATAATATAGCAGTTAATTATTAATTTATATTTATAGATTTTTGTTTTGAGAAAATAAAAAAATCTTTTAGTGTACTCATTTTTATAATTATTATGTTTTTTTCAATTGCAACTTTTATATTATGCGTTATATTTGGCTGGATTCTCGGTATTTTTTCCGGTCTTGTTCCGGGAATCCATGTAAACAACATATCTGTAATTTTAGTTGCATCATCTGCAATTTTCTACGAATTTCAAATTGATACGGTCCATATTGCATCGATCATATTAAGTTGCGCGATTTCTCATACTTTTCATGATATTTTGCCTACAATTTTTTTAGGCGCACCCGGATCCGATACGGCACTTGCTGTTTTACCTGGGCATCGCCTTTTAATGGCGGGCTTGGGCCCGTTTGCAGTCAGAATTTCGGCTTTGTCAAGTATCGGGTCTGTTATATTTTCAACTATATTTATAATTCCGCTCGGCCTTTTCTTTTACTTTTTTTATGATTTTGTTTCATCATATATGGGATTAATTCTTTTGACCGCAGCAATTTTATTAATTATTTCGGCCGACGGTCTTTTTGATAAAATAAAAACTCTTTTCGTATTTATCATATCCGGGATTTTAGGTTTTTATTCATTTTATATCGACGGCAATTTTTTAAGTTTAGGTGAAAATGCATCGATACTGATGCCTATTTTAAGCGGTTTGTTCGGCGCATCCCAATTGATTTTAAGCATCATGAAATATTCGGAAATTCCGGACTCGTTGTTATTTTCAGAAAAACCGTCTTACAAATCCCTTATAAAAAACTCATTTATCGGATCAATGTCGGGTGCAATCGTTGCTTGGATTCCCGGAATTTCATCTTCAATCGCAACCGTTTATTCCATATTTATACCGGAGAGTATTGTAAAGTTTGCAAGTTTTTTAGGAATTGTTAAAAAAGAACCCGAGTTTAAATTTAACAGTTATATGAACATGTCTTACGATTCGGCTAAAGATTATATAATGAGAATATCCTCAATAAACACGTCAAATGCAATTTTCGGACTTGTTGCATTCTTTCTAATAAACAAATCAAGAAACGGAGCCGTAATTGCAATAAACAAACTTTTTTTAAACGCCCCTGAGAAAATTTCGGTTATCAATATGGATTTTTTATCGCTAATATCTCTTTTTTTAATATTTTATATTGCAATTATTATATGCTCTTTTTTATCTTTCTTTTCAACGATTGAGATTGGAAATAAAATGACATATTTCATACAAAAAATAAATTATCAACTTTTTTCAATATTAACACTCATATTTTTATCCTCTTTAATCTTAATATTTACCGGAATTTCAGGATTAATAATATTTTTTATATCAATTCTTATAGGATTTTTACCAATAATATTAAATGTAAGAAAATCTTCATTAATGGGTGTAATATTAATTCCTGTAATGTTTTACTTTTTGTAATGTTTACATTTTGTAATTTTTTAC
>JAAYST010000043.1 GCA_012518265.1 Candidatus Methanofrustulum fimipullorum
AACAATTAATTAACAATTAATCAATAAGTAACAATAATTGATTTCAAACCTATATAAATACTTCATTTAGCGGAAACATTAGAAATATTAAATTATAACATTTTTACTCTAATATACGGATCTCTTTTCGTATCCACCGTATAACTTTCGTAAATTTCCGGCTGTTCCGTTTTTAATCGATTGGTATCAATTCGTTTATACGTTGAACTTTTTATATAAAGAACCTCGGCATTATCGCTTTGGTAGTCATAAATATCATAATATTCCATATATTTGATTAATTCTTCTTTTAAAGCTTTTTCAGAATTTTGAAGCTCTTCAATTAAAGTTTTAATTTTTACGATTTCATCTATAAGAACTCTTATTGTATCATCTTCCGATTCGGACGAGCCAAGTAAATGATCACTCTGATTCATATGATTCATACGAAAAAACTGAATTTAAAGTATATATAGTTAAGTTTTAATTTAAAACAGAAAAGTGTTAATATAATACAGCTTTAACATTTATTCTAAGAAAAATTCTGTAAACATAAAATAAACATAAAAATAAACATAAAAATAAACATAAAAATAATCGAAAAATATGTAAAAGAAGCGGACGTCAGACATGCACACATTTTTTGTGCATATAACATCGACATGTTTTTATTAAAATAAAACTGTTTTAGTATTGTGAAAAACAGTTTATAAAAAAAAATATATAAGATGATAAGAACGATTAAAACTTATTGTAAATAAATTATCGTATTTATAGTTATTATAAAAAAGCGTTAATTGTTGATATGGACGAAAAAGGAATAACTATCCCATAAATACGGAGGACAGACTAATGACGTTACCATTAGACACAAGTGCCTGTATTATAAACAGAAATCGTGCTCAAGAAGTGTGGAACGCTCTAGGTTATATGAGTTCATGTTCTATGAGTACAAATTATTACAAAAAGATATATGAAGAAGGATACAACAAATTACACGAATTAAAAGAATATTATTTGATTGCGTAGTATTTTGCGGACCGTGCAACAGAAGAAGAATTGGAAAAAGGAACCCTTTCCGAAGTCGAAAAGAAAAAATTACTTCGTAAAGAGTTCAAGGAAAAATTGAAATTCAGGTTGGAAGAGTTAGAAAAACTTAAAGAATTGGGGCTGCCAAAAGAAGAATATAAAAGAGAAAAAGCACGCCTAACTGATCTCCTTAAAGAATATGAAGACTGACCTGTTCAGAAATTCCGAAAAAAATACCGGAATAAAACGAACTCCTGCTAAAAAACCAATACAAGAAAAATCATAAAGTATATAGATTCCCATGATAAGTGATTACCTACACTATTAATGGAGGAAATAATATGATAATAAGTGACGAGGATATTAGTATACTAGAACCAAGAGAATTAAGACTCTATAAAAACCTGAATCTTAGACTTGAGGGTTCAAGAAATATGAAACTTGATCCTGAAATTGCTCCATATATTGATGTTGAAGGATCTATTAGAGAACAAGAAGAGAACATTCGCCGATATATAAGATGTGTAAAACAAGCGTATAAGTTTAGAGACGAAGCCTTAATGAATCTTTTAAATAAAGAGAATGAAGCAGACGTGCGAGAATATGCATATAATATAGGTATTTATGATAAAACTGCTCCGGAGTATTGGAAAGAATTTTATGAATGGCTTTTAGAACGTGGCGAATACAGAATCATAGAACACTTCGGGCTTGAGAGATTTAAAGAATAATTTTAACTGTTCGGAAATTCCAAACTGCTACTTTTCCGGATTTAAAAAGAGTTCAGTAAAAGGAAATCATAATTATACGTTTAAAAAGAGTATCGACGTGTCAAAAAGAGAAGCGGTGGTGAAAATATGAGAGTAAGGAGTAAAGAGGAATTAGCCGAATAAAAACAGGTAATAGAAGATATGAATAGTATAAAAGATACTTAGGATCTATATTATTATATAACCGGTGTATTCCTTATAGACGATTATATGGACATGGATACCGATTTTTATGATTCATTGAATGATCTGTATTTAGATTTGGGTTGTGGTTGGCCAGATATGTCTCAATATGAAATTGACCAAATTATATACAAAATGAAAGATATGGTCAACGAAGAATATAAAAAAGGCACTTTAAACTACTATTATAGACCACCTAAAGAAGACACGGAAAAAGAAGCCGAGTAAAGATTGGGTGATTATAGATGAATGATGAAGTTACAAAATTAGTTGAAGAAATGAATTCTATTAAAAAAATACACGAAATTTATATTTATATTGAAGATGCTTTCTTAATGCACAAAGATTTGGATGTAGATGATGGGCTTTATAATAAATTGACAGATATGGAAGATTATATAGAAGCGAATTACGGCTTAATCAGCGAAGAAGAATCGGATAATATTAAACTTAAAATGAGAGATTTGATAAACGAAGCATACGAAAACGGCACATTGAATTTCATAAAAGAATCTAAAGAAGATTAAATTGTTCGGATTACATTTCCGAACAACTGTCTTCTTTCATTATCTTTTTTAACTTATTCATTCCTCTAATCATTTCCGCATATGCGTTTCTTTCGTCTGCATAATTGCTATGTTGGTCAATTCCTGCCTGCATTTTCAAAACAAATTTAATATCTTCATCAGACAGTTTATATTTTGTGAATAATTGAACGTCAATCCAAAAAGTATCAGGGTCGCCACGTCTCCAATTAAACGTCTCTCTTTCAAAATCTTCGAGCAATTTGTTTCTCTTTTTTTCTTTGAGTGATTTGAAAGGATTTAAAAAAGATATTCGGAAATGAAAGAAAAAAGGAAAAGGCATTAAAGAAAATTGCGAAATAGTGTACGAATTGCACAAATATAAAAAAACATGTTATAATAATCTAACAATTATCGCACCGATTAGAAGCAGAATCGTACAAATGATAATACAAAAAACAGAAGCAATAAATGCCACCCTTAAAAAATGCATATATTCATCGAGTATAGACATATTAATGTAGGCCCCAATTAATATTTTATTTATTTATTTATTTATTTTAATAAAAGATATAAGAGCAGTAATAATATTAAACTGTAGAAATTTATGTGGTTATATTCACGAATTTTACTTAAAAGGTGCTTTATTTGTACCAGCACGAATGTTTATAACTGCTGTATAATTACGTATATTGAAATGATAAGTTAAATTATCAGAAAAACTTTTTAAATACGATGGAAACTATAATCATTATTATAAATGTAGGGAAAAAAATTAAGCCCCCATAAACTATAATTTTTAATACAATTAGATATTATTCCTCTCTACTTATCATTTCCTAAATCTCCTAATAAAATAAAAAGCTTTAATTGCAATACTGTTTATAAAATATATTAACTTGTCTATTAAGATATGCACAGAAAAACTGTGAATCTAAATCCAAATATGGAGACCGGACAGAGTTATTATTCATATAGCATAACAAAAGAGAATGAAGAAAATGAAGAAAACAAGAATTTATCCGACCGATTTACTACGCACGTTGATATTTGTCTTAAAAATAGGAAAAAAAGAAAGGAAGCATGTATAATAAAACCATCAAAAATTATGCATGCTCCTATTTATGCGAGAGATGGGATTCGAACCCACGAACTCCTACGAGACTAGGCCCTCAACCTAGCGCCTTTGACCGACTGGGCAACCCTCGCTCATGAAACTATCACAAAAAGGTGTTTTAGATATATATATTTTTTGTTTGAGAGAAGATATTTATAAAAATATTTTCTCTTTTTCCTTTATTTTTACTTTTTCTTTTTATTTTTTTGACTTGATTTACTCAATATTGCGGGTAAATCGATTGCATATTGACCTTCTTTGAAACCGACAACGATTTCTTCGTTTTTCAAAACGGATTCGAGGTTTACTTCGTATGAACCTTGATCTATGATTTTTATTGATTCGATTCCGATTGTAGATTTTTCAGTCAAATCTTCAGATTCCATTGCCGAGTCTATGTTTTTTAAAACGTCTTCAATCGTATTTTGTTTCTCTGCGGCAGGTTTTACAGTCGCTTCAGACGACGGTAAAAAATCGGAATCTCCTAAATTTTTGCGGCTTTCAGCCTCTGCAACTTCTCTACTTACATAAAAAAACTTATTCCATTTGCAATTGGGACACCCAGTAAGTATAACGGAATCCCCGTCATCAAAAGTAGCTCCGCATTTCGTACATCTGTGTGGCATATAAATTCACCGATTTAAATATTTTTCATACGATATCTGTAACGTTTAATATAATGTCTGATGTAACATAAATAATTATGCAATTGTATTATAAATGAATTTCCATTTTTTATTTAATTTTTATTTAATTTTTTAAATTTTAATTTTTAATTTAAATTTTTAATTATTAACTTTCCTAGCTGTTCTTTAGCATGAAAAAAGTATGATAAACATCACAAATAATAACAACAAGTATATATTGTATATATTGTGGGGATTATGTGAGAGTTAGAGAATTTAAAAAAATGACAAAAAAGCCAAGACCAATCCCGGCGTATGCTTATGTAATAATGGCTGTTTTGCTGATATTATTTTACTTTTTTTCAATTGTGTTAATAGCAATTGTTCTTAGGCCATTCCAAATTGAAAAGTATATAACAGAGATTTATTATATTTCGGCATCGTTTGGGGCGTTTTTTACGTTTTTGTTTTACGTTTTTATTAACAATTATGTTCTTACAAAAATATATTATAAAAAAAGTTTAAATATATTTACTCATGAATATTATTTCCCGGAAAGACTTCTCATGGTAATATCGCTTATAATAACTATAATTTTTAATGTGTATCTTATATTAACATCTGAATACGGAATTTTGGGTTTGTTTCTTATACCTCTATCTTTTGTAATTTTTGTATGGGTCTATTTCGGATTGTTTTACTACTTAGGGTTCTGGATGTCTGTAGTAGGGTATCGGAAAAAAAGAGATTATGCAAGATTTCATCCTGATAATTACGGCCGGGATTCTATTAGATGGATTTATGAAGATTAAAAGAAGCTTATGATTCTTAACGTTCACGATTTTAACGGTTGACACGTTTTATTCTTTTTCCTTTACGGTTTCAGTGTTGGTGGCATAATTTGGTTGCAACGTTTTATTCTTTTTTAGGAAAAAACCCGTTCCGATTTTCACATTTAACTGATACGACCCCACGCATGTTTTTTCATTTTGGCAGGCACGTTTCAGGAATTTAACGGGAACCGTTTTTTATAGTTTAAATGAAAAAAACGAACGCCCGTTTTATTTTACTTTTACGATTTAAACTGTTGCAACGTTTTATTCTTTTTCCTTTGAGGTTTCAGCGTCGGTGGCCTAATTTGGTTGCTACGTTTTATTCTTTTTCCTTTAAGGTTTCAGTGTTGGTGGCCTAATTTGGTTGCAACGTTTTATTCTTTATCCTTTAAGGTTTCAGTGTCAGTGGCTCAATTTTTTTGCTACGTTTTATTCTTTATCCTTTAAGGTTTCATTGTTGGTGGCCTAATTTGGTTGCAACGTTTTATTCTTTAGGAAAAGCCGCTTCGCGGCTTTTCCTCTTTAGCAGATACGACCCCGCATTTGTTTTTTGATTCTGTAAAGTAATCCGGCTTCCGTTTTTTGTTTTGGCCTGCGCATTTTAAGATTTTCCGCATTTCGTTTTTTTATTTTCAAGAATAAAGTGGACGCTCGTTTTATTATTTGAGTTTTAAAAATGAATTCTAATAAACAGAAAAAAACGCAACATTGATATAGAGAGAAATATAAAATATTAGTTTCATTTTATTTTGTATAAGAGAGAATCATAATAATTTTTATATTATGGATGTAATTATTAGACACAATAATGTTGTAATTAACAATCAATGAATTAACAAATCAACGAATAAAAAACGCATTAGGAGTTAAGATAAATAATGGCTGAACCGACGGCGCATGAGAAATATGAGTTTAAAAAAACACTTGAAGTTTTAAGGGATAAAAAGGGGCGCGGAACGGAGCTTGTTTCATTATATATTCCGGCAGACAAACAAATTTTCGATGTTGTTGCAAATTTAAGAGACGAACACGGACAAGTCGCAAACATAAAGTCAAAAAGTACAAAGGTAAATGTGCAAAATGCGATTGAGTCTTTAATGGCGCGATTGAAATATTTGGATAAAGTACCGGAAAACGGAATCGTATACTTTACGGGAACTGTAGATGTGGGAGCAAACAAAACAAGCTTGGAAAATTATATAATCAATCCGCCGGAACCGATTATTACATACAGATATCACTGCGATTCTTCTTTCTATTTGGAACCGCTTGAAGAAATGCTTAAGGAAAAGGGTACTATCGGACTTTTAGTAATGGACAGAAGAGAAGCAACTATAGGGCTTTTAAACGGAAAGAAAACAACCGTTCACAGAAGACTTACATCGTCCGTTCCCGGAAAGCAAAGAAAAGGTGGACAGAGTGCACAAAGGTTTCAAAGTTTAAGATTAATTGCGATTCACGATTTCTATAAAAGAATTGGAGATGCCGCAAGTGAAGTTTTTATGACTGTTGAGCCTGAAGACTTAACGGGAATATTAATTGGAGGACCGTCTCCTACAAAAGAAGAATTCTTTGACGGCGAGTTTCTTCACTATGAATTAAGAGATAAAATTTTGGGGCTTTTCGATGTTGCATATACGGACGAATCGGGTTTCTCCGAGCTTTTAAACGAAGCGGCGGACAAACTCGCCGATTTGGAAATAACTGCACAAAAAAACGTTATGAAAAAGTTTTTTGAAGAACTCGTTTCCGACTCAGGAAAAGCGGCGTACGGTGAAAGAAGCGTTCGGGCAAATCTTGAAATAAATGCTGTTGACACTTTAATTTTATCAGAGGATTTAAGACTTGAGCGCTTGACTGCGGAATGCCAATCATGCGGACACACGAGCAATAAAACAAGAATGTGGAAACCGGGAGAAAAAATTCCGACAGATGCAACATGCAGCGAGTGCGGAGCTTCTTTGGACGAAATAGAAGTTCAAGACGTAGTAGACGAACTTTCAACTATGGCGGACAACTCTGCTGCAAATGTTGAATTCGTTTCGACCGACTTCGAAGAAGGCGGTCAGCTCATGACGGCTTTCGGCGGAATTGCCGCCGTTTTGAGATATAATACCGGAATGTGAGTTTAAATATTGGAATGTGAGTTCAAATACGGAAATGTGAGTTTATCAAAAAAAATTGGAGTAAACAGGAATAAAAATGAAAATTGCTGCTTTTGCCGAAAAGAATACAGCGGCCCAGCAAATTGCTGAAATTTTAAGCGACGGAAGTTATAAACGAATAAATGTATCCGGAGTGACTGGTTACGAGTTTTCAAGAAACGGAAACGACTGGAGGATTATAGGACTTGCGGGACACATTATGGGATACGATTATCCTAAAAAATATCAAAACTGGAACGATGTCGACCCGAAAGTTTTAATCGAAACCGAACCGGTAAAAACAGTAACAAAAGAGAATTTCTCAACGGCCGTTGAAGAATTGGCAAAGCCTGCCGACCTTTTAATTTTGGCATGCGACTACGACAGGGAAGGAGAAAATATAGGTTTTGAAGCAAAAGAAATTGCACAAAACGTATCGGTCGCCCCGGTAAAAAGAGCCAAATATTCATCATTTACGGAAGAAGAAATAAAAAGGGCTTTTGACAATCCTGTCGAGCCGGATACAAATATGGCAATGGCAGCCGATGTCCGCCAAATACTTGATCTTAAAATGGGTGCTTCTTTTACAAGATATGTAACGCTTTCCGTTCGTGAAAAAGCATATACGAAAGAAATTTTGTCTATCGGCCCTTGTCAAACTCCTACATGCGGTTTTATTTATGAAAGAGAAAAGCTGATAAGAAATTTCGTTTCAAAAGATTTTTGGAAAATTACTGCCGATTTCATTTCAAACGGGTCGGCTCCGTTTCAAGGAACGCATCGAGCAGGAAACATTACGGAAAAACAAAAAGCGGATGAAATTTTTAATAAAATCAGAAACGAAAAAAAAGCGGTAGTTGCACGAAAGAGCGTAAAAGAACAAAACGAATTGCCGCCAAATCCTTTAAACACTACCGAATTTTTAAAAAGAGCTTCAAATTATTTAGGCATAAATTCCGACAGAGCGCTTGAAATTGCGGAGCAGTTGTATCTCGCGGGATTTATAAGTTATCCGAGAACCGAGACGAACAAATACGGAGACGATGTCGATTTTGTAAAGATACTTTCGTTAATCGGACAAAATCCCGAATATAAAGAAATTGCGAACTTAATATTGTCAAAACCGATTGTGCCGAAAAACGGACCGAAAGACGCAAAAGACCATCCTCCGATTCATCCTGTGTACGGAGCTACGCCTGAGTCTGTTAAAAAAACAATACCGGCGGAAGAAGCGTATCCAATTTACGATTTGATTTGCAGACATTTCATGGCAACTTTACTTCCGCCGGCCGTTTTTGAGAAAACGAGACTTGAGATAAAAATTAAAGATGAAAGCTTTGACACGGCCGGATCCGTTTTGGTAAATCCGGGGTACAGAGCGATTTATAATTATGAAACGAAAAACGACAAAACGTATCCGTTTATGAATGAAGGAGATATTATCGACGTTTCAAAAGTAATGAAAACGAAATCTAAAACGTCGCCTCCGAAAAAATTGACCGAGTCGGAACTCTTAACGCTTATGGATAAAAACGGAATCGGAACGAAAGCAACCGCACCGTCTCATATTGAAACGAATAAAAAAAGAGGATATATCGAATTAAAAGGAAAAACGATTTCAATTACTGATACGGGTTTTAGATTAATGGAAAGCCTTGACAATGCGGTTCCCGTTGTGGTGAAACCAAAAGTCAGAGCGCAAATCGAATCTTTGATTCAGCAAGTTGAAGAAAGTGAAATTTCATTTGATTCGGCGTGTCAAAAAGGCACTGAAAAAATTCTTGATATGTATTCCGATTTGACCAAAAATAAAGAAAAACTTGTTTTAAATATGGCGGGAAGCATTAAAAGCGAAGCTGCCGAAGAAGATAAAAAAACATATATCGGAAAATGCAATGTTTGCAAAAACGCATTAAGAATAATTACAACCGACAACGGAAGATTTGTAGGATGTGTAGGATATCCCGATTGCAATAAAACATATCCGCTTCCTAAAAACGGAGCAATTACGATTCTAAGGTCGAAACTGTGTCCGAAAACAGGGTACCCGGTTTTAGACGTTGGAAAAAAATACAACTGGTCTGTAGGCGTAGGACCTTGTTTTGGCTGCACTGAAAAAGATGTCTGCTTTCCACCCGAAATTGCGGGACTTTGCCCAAGATGTAAAGAAGGAAATATGGTTTTAATAAGACTTACAGATTCAAGATTTTTGGGTTGTTCAAAAAAATGCGGACATACCCAATCGCTTCCGAAAGCAGGAAGACTTACAATGACAGACGATTTGTGCCCCGTTTGCGGTTGGAAAATGTTTCGTTTAAAAGAAATTAATACTGATGCGGAAATATTTTGTGCAAACAGAAGATGTAGAGCAATCGGAAAACGAAAAGCAAATAATTGATAAATTGATATATTATAAAAAAAATTGCATTTTATTTATCTAATATTTTATTTATTTATTTATTTATTTATTTATTTATTTATTCATTTATTTATTCATTTATTCATTCATTTATTTATTCATTTATTTTATTTGAAATTTGAGGAATTTTATGAAATTGTTCGGAACAAACGGTGTCAGGGGAATTGTAAATGAATCGATGACTCCTGAAATTGCAATGAAATTGGCGCAAAGTCTTGCAACTTATATGAACGGGGAAGGTACTGTTGTTGTTGGAAACGATACACGAATTTCCGGAAGAATGCTCAAATCGGCCGTAATATCCGGACTTTTGTCATCAGGAATGAAAGTTACAGATTTGGGTTGTGTTCCGACTCCTGCTCTTCAAAATTATGTAAAAAAATCAAAAGAAGCGTCTGCCGGAATTATAGTAACCGCGTCTCACAATCCAAGAGAATATAACGGGATAAAATTAATTTCAGAAGACGGAACCGAATTTTCAAGAGAAAACGAATCTGCCGTGGAAGATATATATTTTAAAGGTGAATTTTTAAAAGCTTCGTGGGAAAATACGGGAAATTATAAAAAAGAATTGAATGCAAATGAAATGTATGTAAATGACATTGTATCGTTAGTTGATTCGGAACTTATAAAGTCGTGCAATTTCAAAGTTGCAATCGATACCGGTTGCGGTGCAGGATCTTTAACGCTTCCGCTTCTTTTGAAAAAGCTGGGCTGTAAAACAATTTCAATAAACGCACAGCCCGACGGAACTTTTCCTTGGAGAAATCCGGAGCCGGTAGAGTCGTCACTAACAGAACTTTCAAAAATAGTTTCAACGTCTCAGTGCGATTTGGGAATCGCACACGACGGCGATGCCGACAGAACTGTTTTTTTAGATGAGAACGGTAAATTTTTAGACGAAGATTTAATGCTTGCCGCTGTCGGAAAATTCATATTAAAAGAAACAAAAGGACCGATAGTAACGCCTGTCAGCTCATCTTCAATGATGGGCGATATTGCAAAAGAAGCAGGAGTTGACATATATTGGACTCGTGTAGGATCTATAGACGTTGCATATAAAATGAAAGAAGTCGATGCCGTTTACGGAGGAGAAGGAAACGGCGGATTGATATTTCCTAAACATCAATTCTGTAGAGACGGGGGAATGACTGCCGCCGTCGTTTTAGATATAATTGCAAAGAACAAAATGAAAGTATCAAAATTCAGAGATGCCGTTTCAAGTTATGTAAATATTAAAATAAAAGAAAATATTGTCGATCCGAAAAAAGTTGTAGAAAAGATACAAAAAGAAATTTCATTAAGTGACGGCATGTTGGATATCAATAAAACAGACGGAGTAAAAATAACATGCGAAAAAGGATGGATATTAATTAGACCGTCCGGAACCGAAGAAATTGTAAGAATTACTGCTGAAGCTAAAAATAAAACGGATGCGGAAAAACTTATCGAAATCGGAAAAAATATATTAAGAAAAGCCGTGACAGATTAATTTAAATATCGTGTTGTTATTATATTATTAGGTTTTCACTATTTATTTTACTTTATTTTACGAGATGATTTTATGAATCAAAACACAAAAATAGGAATTGCCGCCACAATAATAATTATTATATTTGTAGCCGCTGCCTTTTTATTATATTCGCACGAAATGTCAAAACCGCAGGAAATTAAAATGGATTATTATTATTTGGTTACTTGCGGATCGTGCAAAGATTCGGAAATAATAATTAAAGAGTTGGAAGAAAAATACCCGTTAAATATTACAAAATATGATGCAAAAGCACCCGGCGAAGGTTACGACAGGTGGACAGAACTTGAATTGAAAAGTGTTCCGTGTATTGTAATGGAAGACGGGAAAAAGTTTTACAGCCAAGATATAAAACACGGAAGATTTGAAAAAAGACTTGAAGAAATTATGGAAGAAAATGAGAATAAATCGTTTTTCCAAAGAATTATGAGCTGATAATAACAAAAAGAAAAAGTGCTACAGAGAATAGAGAACGCATATTTTTGTATATTTTGCATATTTTTGTACATTTTATAAAATTGGAGTTTTATATAAAAGAGTGAAATTAATATTAATTCAAAAGATTACAATTTAATTAAAAAAACTGTTTTTTTGACTATTGCGTTCTTTACTCTTTTTTTACTTTTGAATACAAGCATTATATCTGTTTCGGCAACAGACGAGGTTTCGGGAACGGAAACTTATGCGGTTTCGGAAACTTCAACTGTATCGACTGTCGAGTATTATTATACGCCTTCTTGCGGTTCCTGTAAAGAAGTTGAAGGAATTATCGGCGATTTGAAAAACAAATATCCGGCGGTCTCTTTTGAAGAGTATGACATATCTGAACGGGAAAATTATGAAAAAATGATTTCAAGAAACGGTGCTTTAACTCCTTTTGTTTACTGCAACGGATACGGTTTCGGGGAAAAAGGAATAAAAGACGGAAGTCTTGAAAAAGCGATAACGGGAACATACATTCCTCCTGAAGAAAATAAAACGGACGGGAAAAATAATACGAATTTAGAAAACGAAACGAATAAAACGTTAATAGATTCGACAGTTTCCGAAAAGTTTGATTTTCTTAAGAGCTCCGGTGCTGTCGGAAATTATTTAAATGAAAAAATTAAAGAATCAAAATATTTGTTTGCTTACGCTTTCGGAATATTTTCAGGTCTTTCGACATGCCTTGTTGCAATGGTTGGTTTTATTTTTGTATACACCGCCGATGCCGAGTCTGTAGACGATGAAAACAAAAAAGGAAAACGAAGCGAAGTATTCAAAATTTTGTATCGCCTCTTAGTCTTTTCGGCAGGTCTTATTACATGTTATTTGATAATAGGATATGCATTTATTCTGTTTAAAAAATCGTTAGCCGATATGACAATTCTCTCGTATGTTGTCGGAATTGTAGTAATTTTAATCGGTTTGAATATGATGGGAATACTTAAAGTTCCAATTGATACAGGCGAAAAATTTAAAGAATTTGCAAGAAAATATGTATCGTCTACACCCGGACTTTTTTTAATCGGATGTTTATTTTCTTTTATAAAAGTCCCGTGCACATTTCCGTTTTTAATTATTTTGATAGATAAAACTGTTGTAACAGGAAACGCATCGGATATTTTAATGCTTTTCATATTCTGTTTGGGAGTTGTAACGCCGCTTATCCTTCTTGGAGCGCTTGGAAGCTACGCCGTTACAAAAATGATTAGAAAATATAAAAAAGAAATAAGAATCGTAAGCGGAATCGTTTTAATCATTTTAGGATTTTGGGTAATGTTTTACTAAATAACTTTTTAAAAAAAATCAACAAAAAGGAAAAGCCGCGAAGCGGCTTTTCCTAAAAAGAATAAAACGTAGAAACAAAATTGGGCCACCGACACCGAAACCTTACGGGAAAAGAATAAAACGTAGAAACAAAATTAGGCCACCAACACCGAAACCGTAAAGGAAAAAGAATAAAACGAAACAACATAATTGGGCCACCAACGCTGAAACCTTACGGGAAAAGAATAAAACGTTGAAACAAAATTAGGCCACCAACACAAAAACCGTAAAGGAAAAGAATAAAACGTAGCAACCGTTAAAATCTTAAAATGAATAAAACGAATGGTGCTTTACCATAGGGATTTATAATTCTAAAAAAATGGCATGGTCGGTTTATATATCGGCTATGCCGTTTTGCTTTCTGTATTAGGAA
>JAAYST010000044.1 GCA_012518265.1 Candidatus Methanofrustulum fimipullorum
CAACTTAAAAACAATTATGTAATTATATAATTAAAGGTGATATTTTGTCTTTTAAATCCTTTAAAAAAAACAAATTAAAAAAGATTATAATACTAAGTTTTCTTTTTATTTCTTTATCTTTAATATGTTTAACTTCATTATCGGGTTGTATCGACTCTCCAACCGAAGAGTCAACAGAAGTTAAAGAAGGAAGTGCTGCACCCGATTTCACTTTTTCGTTATTGGATAAATCCGATGCCAAACTCTCCGATTACGAAGGTCGAATTGTTTTATTGAACTTTTGGGGACTCGGTTGTCCTCCCTGTATTATGGAACTACCCGCATTTGAAACTTTACAACGAGAATTTCCGGACGACTTGACAGTTTTAGCAATAAACTGCCAAGACCCTGTAGTTGCACTTGAATATTTTAAAGAAAAATCAAATCCCACATTTACAATCGGTTACGTTGACAGCAAAAACTGCCCTTACCCTATTCAATCAATTCCTTATACGGTTATAATAGATAAAGAAGGAAATATTTCATTAATTCAAATAGGCGCAGGAAGTGCCGAAGTGATGTATAACAACATTTACAAACCGGCCATCGTATCTTTATTGGAAAAAGAAAAGAAATGAAACAAATAAAATAAAAACAAAAAAAAGAAAAGAAATGAAAAAAGTAAAAACAAAAAAAGTAAAAAGCGAATAAAATAAAAATAAAAGTAAAAACAAATAAAATAAATAGGAAAATTTTATATAAATAATGGGTCGATAATAATCATGGATTTTTTTAATACTGTTTTAATTATATCAATTTTATTTATATTCTTATTATTTGTCTCAATCATATCCGGATTTTTATTCGGCAGAAAAAATAAAGAAAATATAAAATTGAAAAGAAACGACATATCTCAAACATCTGAAAGAAAAGACTCAAAGTATCCTCCTTTTGAAGACTCGGATAATTACAGAGGGAAAACTGAAGTTTTATCGGAAGAAGAAATTGATGAAAGATATGAACTCTTCCTGTCAAAAGACAGAAACAACTCATCAGAAGTAGAAGAAAATATATTTTCTTCAAAAAAGCCGCTGACCGGCTCGAAATTATATTCGGACAATTCAACCGATTCAGCCGATTCGACCGATGACTTTTCTGAAAATCACCACGATTCGGATTCATTTACGGATTCAGATTCATATTCAAATTTATCTTCAAACTCATATATCGACTCAAATCCTTTCATCGTTCCCCTAAACTCAAAATCGAATAAACCAAACGATAAAAAAGTGAGAATGGAACGAAGAGAAGAAAAAGTGCAAGCGGAACAAATGGAACAAAAAGTTCAAAGAGAACAAATAGAACAAAAAGTTCAAAGGGAACAAATAGAACAAAAAGTTCAAAGGGAACAAATAGAACAAGAACAAAGAGAACAAAAAGAATACAAAGAATACAAATCAATTGAAACTGAATCAAGTTTAAACTTGGAAAACAAAAGTCAAGGCCAAATAGAATTTGTTGAATTAAAGCCGTCAAAACAAATCGACAATTTTTCAAACTCATCGTTTAACCGTGAAATTCCGTCAGCAAACAACGATTATAACAATTACAACAATCAAAATAATGATAATAATGACAATAAAGAAATTTCATTTGAATCACTTGAGTTTTCCGAATTAAGTTCCAATTATTCCGAATCGGATTCAAGTTCTGATTTGAATTACGGTTCAAGTTTAAATTCAAATTCG
>JAAYST010000045.1 GCA_012518265.1 Candidatus Methanofrustulum fimipullorum
CTAAAAGAAATATTATGATTATTTAACAAAAATAGCAATTAAAAATTAATAAATTAATAACCAGATTAATGAAAACACATGGAAAATAAACTGAAAATAAACTGAAATATTGATTTCAACCGCGTCATGTGCGGTCGGAATCGGTTTACCTCAATGTCTGCGGCAAAGCAAAAACAAAAAGAGAGGCATATTATTGTTGATTCGGATTTTATGAAAAATTCCCGATTTTCTCCTCTTTTTTTGAAATAATTCACATTCACATTCCAAAAAGTTTCAAGCATTCGATTCCGGTTCTTTTCCCATTTTTTGGGAAAACCATCCGATTTCGGAAAATAAAGCAAAAACCGGTATGTTTGGAATTTTTGATTTGATAAAGCAGGCTTGAGGTCTCAACGGCTTACGCGGTTTAAAACATAAAATAAAACCGTAAAATGCAAAAAATTTTCATCATGTCGCCGTTGTTTCAAAGGAAACGCGTTTCAAAAAGAAACGGGCTCTTCAATCGGGTCAGGCGGCAAAATAATTACTTAAATTACGTAAAAATAATCAGAATGAAAAAAGTCAAATCAAAAAAGAAATGTTCCGACTGTGATTACAACACAGTCGAATCGGTAATAGCCTCAAAAGAATACTTTCGTTAGAAAGAATACCATTCTTATGGGTTTTAGGTATATATATCTGATCCCTGTCGGTTTTTCTTTACTATGATTGTTCATTTCTTGTGACAATTTGTTATCGTTCGTTTCTCAATTTTTGAGAAAATCGGAATTTTTCCGCCCGAATCAATTTCGAAATCCGCCGGTTTGAGAAAATCGAAAAAGATTTTGAAAGAAACGGGATTTTTGATATTTTCATTTTGATACATTATATCAAATAATAATTTGGAGTAAACAAATATGAAAATCTCAAAAATTTTCTTGACCGTTTTTACGGTCATGTTAATCCTCGCAGGCACTTCTATAGCAAGTGCGGGCGATGGTACCGCAGGAGATCCGTACACAGTTCTTTATGTCGGATACAATATGCCGGGTTCATATACAGACATGGTTAATGGGCCTATAGCTCTCAGTGCTGTTGCCAGCAATGTGACTGCAAGAGATCCTGTATATTATACCACCGATTATGTGGCGATTATCTACGACATCTCTTACGAACCTACACCTGCCAGCCTCGATGATGCGGCTGATGCAGTTAGTTCAGGTACATATGACTATGTTATTACGGATATGGCCTTCACGGGTTATTCGTATGATAATGGAGGTCCTATTGACACAGCTCGCGCCAATTTCTCCGCTGCCTGTGCTGCAATAAACAATACCATTACCGATACCGCATCTATTTACAGCGATGATGGTACGAATTCTTATGCACCGACGAATTTTAACTTCCGTGACAAGTTGGTCTATAGCACCACTAATCCCAAAGTTCCGTTCACTGCCAGAATGAATGCAGGTTTAATAGCTATGAGTGGCGGAGACCCCAATTTTTACCCATCGTCTGTTGCTGACTACGAAGTTATTTTGTCTTACTTGAACTGATTAACGAATTCGGCTGTGATTTTACACCGTTTTTTGGGTGTATTTTCATAACTCTGCTACAATTAAAGATGATGCTTTTGCATCATCTTTTATTTTTTATATTTTTAAAATAGATCTTAAAAATGGATAAATTCAAAATGGGGGATAGTTTATTGTCTCGATTTTTTAAAGGATTAAATTTAAACATATCGTTCTTGACTCTTCTTTTTCTATTGTTATTCTTCTCAGTTTCTGCCGCATCAGCAGATATTCCTGAAATGAGTGATTCCGTAAATATTACATATATCGGTTTTAATGATTCTGACAGTTTTGCAATTGAAGTGTTAATGGATGATTATCTCGGTCCCGAAAGGGATTATTTAAATAGAAATGGAGTTCTTGGACAGTCTTTTAATACTGAATCGTCTCAAATTTTCCATGTCAATTATCACTATATTAATGGTTATGAGGCACCTTATGATACTTCTGAATTGAAGATGTTTTCAAATCCGGATACGGGAGATATTCTGAATCAAGATATTGTCATCATTGACATGATTTTTGTTTATGAAAATGAGGGTCTTTTGAATAATTTAAAAGAAGCCAAAATCGCTAAACCGGGATTGAAGTTAATTCAAATTCGTACTAATGAGGCTGATCCTGATGGTATCTTTTATTCACAAGAAGATGCTGAATTAATAGCTTTAATTAATCAAGATTTTTTGCAATATGATCTTATGAAAGATACTGAGAATGCAATGTTTATAGAGGCTGTGAATTATAAAACTGATTGGACTAATCCTTTAAACATTGGATATATGCTCGGGTATAATACTTATGAAACTTATATGGATTACTTGTATACTAATATAATAGGACCACGAGAATCTGATGCTGCCAGTTTAGCAATGCTTATCACCTGCCACCTCTTGAAAGAATATGCTCCGCCTGAAAAAATCGAGGAAATGAATTTTGAAAAAACAAGAATTTTGTATGTCGGATTTGATCCCGGAACTGAGACGTCAAATTATTCTGGTGTTGTTGCTCTGGATACCGTGAAAACACTTCTTGAAAATTCAATTTACGGAAATTATATCGAAATTGATACGGTTTCTTTTGGCACTGTTCCCGATCCTTCTTTAAATGTTTATTATCAGCTTAAACCTCAACTTTCCGGTGCCGATTGGTATTCTCCTGAAAATCTTTATGAAGACATGGAACTAAAAAATATTCAATTCAAAGATTATGATGTCGTTTTATTTGACGGGTTCTTTACAAAAGAAATAATTGATATGTTTGACGATGTTTTTACGGATGCATTTGATTCCGGCGCGTCTCTTCTCTTTCAGAATCAATATCATATCGATGGTGGTAAAACTGCTAAGATAACTACAGGTTTTCCAGATGGTTCTTATTCCTTTTCTTCAAGTCGTTTTGTTTTTGGAAGTGATTCTGCTTTTTTTGGTACAATAATAGGTGATATACGAACACAATTAAGAAAAACACAGATTGAAACTCCTCAATTCGTTTATAATTTCATATATTATGCCCCTTATGCTACTCTTAATTTCGGAGGTTACCTTTATCATCCGACTGAACCTATCCGAAAAAATTCAATTGAAGATTATATGGATGCCCATGAAAAAGTTGAATCTATACATAATTCCGGAAAACCCTATGTTGCTATAATCGGATTTAAAGATTACAAACAAAATATGCATGATTTATCAAAAACGATTGAAGATCAAGGATATAATACGGTTGTGGTTGCAAACAACGGTTTTGACTTTTATCAAAATATGGATCAATATTTGGGTAAAACAAAACTGAATTCCGATCCGGATGATATTTATGACGGACGCTATATTGCGGCTATTATCTCTTATAAAAATTGGGCGCTGGATTACAGTAATCA
>JAAYST010000046.1 GCA_012518265.1 Candidatus Methanofrustulum fimipullorum
TACTTCTAATTTCAACTTCGGTTGCGTCTACTGCTGCGTAAGCCGCTCCGATTAATGAAAAGAGAACAAGTGCTGCAACAAATAAAGTTTTCATTTGTTTCAATATAATATCCTCCATAATTTTAGACATCTTTTATGGGTAAGCCGAATTTTCCCCGAAAATTTATAGCAAATAAAACTAAAACACAATTTATTTGCCGGGGTCTGTACGAGATTTATGTTTTCGTCAAAAGTTGAAAGTCAAAGTCATAAACATATGTCGTGACACAATTTCTGAAGAGAAACATACTCATACCGGCTTAACATGTTATAGATTTAAAATTACATATTAAGCTTTTGTGGTCTAAAAAAGATTTTTTTGCGATTTTTTTTATAATCAAACGAAAGTTCATTCGCCGATTGACGACAGATTGTGTTAAAAAATGTAGATTTATTTTAATCCCTCTTTCAGTAAACAGACATCTGAGACAGTATAACAAATAGCATTATAAATGTGATTATAACATTTTCAAATGGCCTGTAATTTTGTCGATTTGCGTATCTTTTGCAGGACCGATTCCCAAAACTGTTATTGTTCCGGGTTCTATTTCAGTCAAACCTGCATCGGATATAAGCGCATTCGGCAAACCTTCACGGCGTGCCGTTTCTCGAATAATAAACAAGTCTTGAAGTGTCGGAACTTTAAGGACAATTTTTTTCTGCCCTTCACATTTCCACGCTTTTAAATCACTTGGAGAAGCTCGGTCAGCCGCCGATACCGCTGCATGAGCAACTTGAACGGCAAGTTTTCCCGGAGACAACTTCAAATCGTTGCGTGTAATAATGCACTGTTTATATTCCGTCATTAAATCACAAACTTTTTCAGCTTTATTACAAAAGCTACGACTGATTTAAGTAACTGGTTATATAAAAACATTAGGATTAACTTCAGAAAAAAATTAAAAAAAAAAGAAATAAAAAGTTAAGAAAAATAAAAAAAATAAAAAAATAAAAAAATAAAAAAAGAAATAAAAAAAATAATTCTATTACATATATATTATGATACAGAAAATATGCCTATATAAATCAAAAGTCAAAAAGGCTTTTTTGTAAATGACTTTCATCTTTTTTATTTTCTTTATCGGTTTCTTTTGTTGCATCTTCAAAAGATTCTGCAAGCGTTTTTTGAGATTTGTCAAAATTTGCAAAAGATGTAGAAGAGTTCTGTGTAGAAGTTTTAGCGTCCGTTGCCTTTGACTTTTCAACTGTAGTCTCCAAATGTTTTCGATTTTGTTGCACTTTTTCATAAATCGATTTAATTTTTTTAGTTGCGGAACGCGACCCGGAAAGATAAACAAGTTCGTCCAAATCGAAATTATCCAGAGTTGCCAAAGAAACGGCCACATCGTCATCTTCCATAAGTCTCATATAAACCGGAATTAAATCGTACCTGCAAGAACGCATGGAATCGAAATGGCGCGATGAAAGTTTTATGGCAATTCCGTCTCTCATATTTCGGCTCGCTCTGTTTTCACCAAAACGTTTCAAAAGGCCGGGAGATCTCATTTTAACAAAACCCAAACGCCTGTCGTCAACTCTAACAGACATCGGCCCTACAGTCATTAAAAAAGAAGCGTATCGCCAAAGGCGATATACTTGACGTTTTCTGACACGCCCCAAATAAGAATCTGAACGAACAAGTATTGAAAACGCATCTGAAACATCTTTTCGAAATTCAGGATTTACTTCATCGATTCCGAACTGATACGGTAAATTTTCGTCAATCCACAAAAACAAATCTTCCGGCGATTCTTCAACATTAAAAGATGCATCGATTGCTTCTTTTCTATTTGAACCTCTCAAAATTTTTCCGAGAGCCTGAAAAATCGTCTCTTTCGAATCCCTAAAAGAAGTAACAACATCGCTTTCGGAAATCGACGATTTACCATTTGCTGCCGCCTGCAAATCGTTAACAGCACATCTAACATCACCGCCTGCGCCTGCTGCAATTTTTTCCAAAGCGGCGCGAGAGCAGTCAATCGACTCAGATTCACATATGCGAGTTAGAATCGGCACAATCGACCTTGCCTGAATCGATGAAAATTTAATTTCAAGACAAAGACTTCGAATCGTCGGCGTCAGACCGTAAGCGTCATTTGCAATCAAAACAATCGGGTGAACCGTATTTCTAATAATGTCGGCAATCGCACGGCTTCCGCCTCGATCGTAATTTCCGTGCAGATTGTCCGCTTCATCAAGAATTATCAAACGCCTTGCGTTTGAAGAAAAGAAAGAAGAAGACTTGGAAGCCTCACCAACCACTCTGTCAATTACGGCCGCAGTCCTCTGATCGCTTGCATTGAGTTCGATTACTTCCCAGCCCAAATCATTTGCCAAAGCATTTACGGCCGAAGTTTTTCCGATACCGGGAGCACCGTGTACCAAAGCCGCTCTTTTGTCAGGAACGCCGAAACTCCACGATTCCGCCCAAAGACGAAGATCGTGAATTGCACGTTTGTTCCCGACGACTTGTTTCAAAGTCACCGGCCGATACTTTTCAACCCAATTCAAATCCATTTCAAATCTGTCCGAAATTTTTTAAAAAATTTAAAAAATTAATGTAAAAAGTGTCTCATTCCCGTAAACACTAAAGAAACACCCAAGCGGTCGGCAGTTTCAATAACTTCCGAGTCTCTAATTGAGCCGCCCGGAGACACAATATATTTAATATTTCCTTCGTGAGCAAAAATAATATTATCATCAAACGGGAAAAACGCATCGGAAGCCATAACGCATTCCGAAATAATATTTCTTTGAAAATCCTCAAAAGAACAATCAGGAGATTCTCTTTCATAGACTATTTTAAGATTTTCACCCGCTTTACTCAGACCGAGTTTTCGTATCGAGTCAACACGATTCGGTTGTCCTGCACCCATTCCGAGCAACATATAATACCCCGGCCGATATTCTCTTGCAATCGTAATCGTATTTGATTTCAAGCATTTGCATGCAATCATTGCAAAAGCGGAAAGTTCCTTTTTGGAATCCGGAAACGCTTCTTTAGTTACACATTCCCACTTGGCGAAAACGCCCTCATCAAGCGTTTGTTCCAAAAGTCCGCCCGATACAAACTTAAAAACCGGGTCGGGATTTAACGGCTCTGCAAAGTCTTTCATTTCCAGAATACGCAAATTTTCGCTTTTATTTTTTAAAAACTCAAGTGCGTCAGGCTCAAATCCGGGCGCGATAATAATTTCAACAAATTTCCCATCAAGCCAGCGCGCCGATTCTATATCGAAAACTCTGTTGGAACAAATAATGCTTCCGAAAGCCGAAACCGGATCGCCGTCCCAGGCGGCCGACAAAGCTTCAGAAAGAGTACCCCCGGTCGCAACGCCGCAAGGATTGTTGTGCTTTACAATCGCAACGGCAGGACAGTTTTTCTCCAACATGTCAAGCGCGCGAACAGTAAGGTATGCGTTTTCGATATCGACATAATTGTTATAAGAAAGCGCTTTTCCGTGAAGCTGAACCGAGTTTGAAGGAGTTGGGCCTTTATAATTTGCCTGTTTAAAAAATGAAGCGGTTTGATGAGAATTTTCCCCGTATCTAAGACTTACGCCGGAATTGTAAGAAAGCCTTTTAACTTTTTCAGACAAAAGAGCATCGCTTAAATAAATATCGATTGCCGAATCGTAATCGGCCGTATGCCGGAATGCGGAAACGGCAAGTCGTTTCCTTGTTTCGTCCGAAACCGAACCGTTTGTTTTCAACTCATTTAAAACCGAATCGTAATCATCGGGATTGCAAACGACAGTTACGTATTTAAAATTCTTTGCAGCCGCGCGCAACATTGCAGGACCGCCTATATCGATATTTTCAATAGCTTCTTCAACTGCCACATCCGGTTTTGAAACGGTTTCGCAAAACGGATACAAATTTACAACAACCATGTCTATAAATTTGATTCCCTCTCTTTTCGCATCTTTCAAATGCGATTCGTTATCCCGAATTGCCAAAATGGCGCCGTGGATATTAGGATGAAGCGTTTTTACTCTGCCATTCATCATTTCCGGAAATTTCGTAACTTCGGAAACGTCGACTACATCAACACCGGAGTTGCGCAAAGCTTTTGCCGTGCCGCCCGTAGATATAATTTCGATTCCGAGATTCGAAAGTCCCTTTGCAAAATCTTCAATGCCGTCCTTGTTTGAAACACTAATAAGAGCTCTTTTTACCAAAATGCCCACACCTTTAAATTAAAAATAGTGATATTTGTGATTTATACAACCCACGTAAATCATCTTTCAAGTAATAAATAGATTTGCACCGGAAAAGTATTATAACATAGAAAAACACATAAAAAGGAGATTATGTTACAAATATTATTTGCGGCAAAAGGCAACAATTTCACAATGATGTCTATAAAAAACGGAAACAAAGTTCCTGACACGACATGTGAAATGGAGCTTACGACACACACGGCAGGGCTAAGACCGCACAAAACAAGAAAAATACAGGAAAACGGAAAAAACGTAACCAAAGAGGAATACGTAAACTCAAGAGACGTAGTCGAAGGTTTAAGAAAAGCAAAAAAGATTATGATAGCCGACGGATTTCCTGCGGCACATGATAAAAAGCTTATTGAAATGCTTCAAGCCTACCAACTGAAACCGACATATGTAAGAGTATGCAGATATTGCCTTTTAAATTACAGATTCAGTCAAATAAGAAGCTCGGCAATAGATTACAATAAAGAAAAAATTTGTCCCGAATGTGCAAAAGAAGAGCTCACAAGAGCTTTAAGAAATGCAAAATACAATTTTGGCGATAAAACACTCGATTTCTTTTTTGAAGTTCTCGGAAGCACTAAAAATTTGGACAAAACGCTTGCAATGATAAGCCCAAGACGCCTTGACCCTGAAATTACGAAATACGACACGGTCTCTTCCTCCAAAACTGAAGACGAAAAACAAATTAGTGTAAAGACGCTTCCGCTCCCTCAAAATTTCAAAAAACTGCTTCTTGGAAAATCGGAATTTTTGCTCCCCGTTCAATCAATTTCGGTCAGAAAGGGGCTTTTAAATCAGAAAAATCAACTCATAATATCGGCGACCGCAACCGGAAAAACGCTAATTGGAGAAATGGCGGGAATTAAAAATATTTACGAAAAACGGGGAAAAATGCTTTTTTTAGTACCCTTGGTCGCTCTTGCAAACCAAAAATACGATCAATTTAAAAGAAGATACGGACCCCTCGGAATAAAAACGTCGATTAGAATCGGAGCCGAAATGATAAATACGGGAAATTCCGAAACTCTTACAAAAACACTATCATCAGACATTATCGTCGGGACATATGAAGGAGTGGACCACATAATTAGAACAGGAAACGCAGACGAGCTCGGGGAAATCGGAACTGTCGTAATCGACGAAGTTCATATGATTAACGACCCGGAAAGAGGACACAGACTCGACGGTTTAATAGCGCGCCTAAACTACATTGCGCCTGCGGCGCAAAAAATATATTTGTCGGCAACTGTTGCAAATCCTGAATTTTTTGCAAAAAAATTAAAATCTGAACTTATAATATACGAAAATCGACCGGTACCTATCGAAAGGCATTTGATTTTTGTAACAGATAATGAAAAAAACGAAGTAATGTTAAAACTTATTCGAAACGAATATAATAAAACGTCGTCAAAAGGCCACAAAGGACAAACAATAATATTTACAAACTCAAGAGCGAACTGCCACTCGATTTCGGACGGACTTCCGATGAAATCGGCAGCGTATCACGCTGGACTTCACAATTATGAAAGGAAAAAAATTGAAACTCAATTTGAAAAAGGAGAACTCCCCGTAGTCGTCACAACGGCCGCACTTGCGGCAGGAGTTGATTTTCCCGCATCTCAAGTAATATTTGAGTCTCTTGCGATGGGAATTGAATGGATTTCCGTTCAAGATTTTCTTCAGATGAGCGGACGTGCCGGAAGGCCCGACTATCACGATAAAGGAAATGTCGTTTTGTTGCCCGTTCCCGGAAAATCGTACGGAACCGTTCAGAAAGGAACGGAAGAAGAAATTGCGATTTCACTTTTAAAAGGAGGACTTATTGAAGGAGAAATTATATATGAAACCGAGCAGAAACTCGAGCAGACATTGGCTTCTGCATCGACAACAAGCTCGACTTCTGATATAAAAATAATAGAAGAGTCGATGTTTGGAGAAACTGACATTCAAATTTCGATTTTAAGGCTTTTAAAACACGGGTTTTTAAACGTTGAAAAAGGAAAAATATCTCTAACTCCTATCGGAAAAGTTGCAAACACAAATTTCCTTTCCGTAAAAAACACTCTTCTGATAAAAGATTCGATAAGCGCAAACATATCGCCTCTAAATATCATAACGAATCTCGAATTTTTTGACTCGGCCCAATTTAAAATAGCCGAAAGCCTTTCAAAAGATTTGAAAATAAATATCCCGTCAAGAGTTTTTCAAGGAGCCTGTCTTGACATAATATTTGACGGCGAAAGCTTAAACAGAGTAAATAAAAAAGACAGGGAACTCTTAATAAACTTTGCAAACGACATGATGACATGCAGCTGTAAAGAAATACCGTTTTGCGGATGTGTTGAAAGAAAGTTTTCGGAAAAAATATTATTGTTGAGAACGAAAGGATTAGACCCTGCAAAAATCGTAAAAGAACTGGAGAAAAATTACGGAGTTACCGCATACAGCGGCGACATATTCTCGTATTTAGAAAACGCCGTAAGAAACCTTAACGCAGTTATACAAATAGCGGAAATACTTAAAAAAACACAAATAAAAAAAGAAGCGGAAATACTCAAAAAAGAAATTATAAGATAATTTAAATTAATTTTAATACGGAAATTACCGGGTGAATTAAATGAACAACGATGAAATAACGGAAAAAGAACAGAATCAAAAAAATGATAATATACAAAAAATAGAAGAAACGGAAAAAGAATTGAAAGAAGAAAAAATGAAAGAAGAAATAAAAAAAGAAGATATAAAAGAAGAAATGAAAGAAGAAA
>JAAYST010000047.1 GCA_012518265.1 Candidatus Methanofrustulum fimipullorum
GACAATTATATTGATAAAATTATAATCAATTTAACTAAACTATCCGAATATTTTAGTTTTTATGATGCATTCCTGTATATGGAAGAATTTTACAAATATATTTTACAATTTATGCAATCAGATGCAAAATATCCGGACGGGACATGCAAAGAAAACTGTGCATGTCTAATTAGACAAGTTAATATAATCTTCTGACAGTGTATTAATTAAAAGAGACTTAAAATTAAAAAAATTTAAAAGTGAGTATAATGTTTGAAATGATAGCAATCATTTTGGTTTATATAATCCTATATATATTGCTAATATTATTATTATATTTAATATTACTATTTTTTAAATTATACTACGAGCTATAATATTATGTCCTGTTGTGTGTTGATACTCCTATTCCGACATTGCAGGAGTACGTGTTTTCCTTTCGATTTTCCATTCTAAATTCTAAATAAGTTCCTTTTTGACCAATTTACGTTATTAGACAGTTTTTGAGATTTGTTCCGGGTAAGCATATCTCGAATTTTCCGTATGTGAATTAAAAATAAAGAATAATATTTATAAGCTGTACCGGTATTAATATCGGAATACAATATGAAGAAAATTAAAGTAACAAAAGGAGCGCTTCCCGGTTCAAAAAAAATTTATGTACAGGGAAGTAGAGAGGACATTCGCGTTCCGATGAGGCAGATAGAACTTTCGGACACGATAGACGAGAATGGGACTACAATCCATAATCCTCCGGTAGTGGTGTATGATACTTCGGGAATTTATACCGACGAAACAGCGAACATCGATCTTGAAGCCGGACTTCCTAAAATAAGAGAGAGTTGGATAGAGGAGAGAGCCGATACCGAGAAACAGGAACAACTCTCATCGGAGTATGGACGCGTGAGGCTGAACGATAAATCACTCGACGCTCTCCGTTTTCAACATATAAACCGCTATCCTCGAAAAGCGAAAGGCGCACCCGTTACCCAGATGTACTACGCCCGCAAAGGCATAATCACGCCCGAAATGGAGTTTGTCGCGATAAGGGAGAACCAACTTATTGACAAGGTAACCGAGAAGTTCAAATCTGACCCCAGGATGCCTTTCAAATCCGAAATTCCAAGGTATGTTACTCCCGAATTTGTCAGACAGCAGGTTGCCGCGGGGCGGGCAATCATCCCCGCCAATATCAATCACCCGGAGTGCGAACCCATGATTGTCGGTACCGACTTTTTAGTAAAAATAAATGCAAACATAGGCAACTCGCCTGTCCTATCTTCCATTGAAGAGGAGGTGGAAAAAGCGGTATGGGCTTTCCGATGGGGCGCCGATGCAATCATGGACCTGTCAACCGGCGACAATATCCACGAGACACGCGAATGGATTATCCGAAACTCACCCGTGCCGGTGGGAACGGTGCCACTTTATCAGGCTCTCGAAAAAGTAAACGGAAACGTTGCAGACCTATCATGGGAGCTCTTCAGAGATACCCTTATCGAGCAGGCAGAACAGGGAGTGGATTTCTTCACCATCCATGCCGGCTTAAGATGGCGTCATATCCCCCTGACCTTACGAAGGTTAACCGGCATCGTCTCTCGCGGCGGCTCGATTATTGCAAACTGGTGCACAACTCACAAGAGAGAGAGTTTCATCTACGAACACTTTGAAGAAATTTGCGAAATTCTGGCTCAATATGATGTGGCGATATCCTTGGGCGACGGGTTGAGACCCGGATGCATTGCCGATGCCAACGACAGAGCACAGTTTGCCGAACTCGAAACTTTGGGAGAGTTGACAAAAGTGGCTTGGGAACACGATGTTCAGGTATTTATTGAAGGTCCGGGACACGTTCCGATGCATAAAATCAAGGAGAACATGGAAAAACAGATAGAACTCTGTAACGGTGCGCCCTTCTACACCCTGGGACCGTTGGTAACAGATATTGCTCCGGGCTACGACCATATATCATCTGCCATAGGCGCGGCAATGATAGGATGGTACGGGACTGCCATGCTCTGTTATGTTACGCAGAAAGAGCATCTGGGACTTCCCAACAAGGAGGATGTGAAAGAGGGGGTGATAACCTACAAACTGGCTGCACACGCGGCAGATTTGGCAAAGGGACATCCTACCGCCTACTATCGCGATTACGCGATGAGCAAAGCCCGATACGAGTTCCGCTGGAAAGACCAGTTCCATCTCGCGTTGGATTCCGAGAAAGCGATGAAGTTTCACGATGCCTCCCTTCCCGACGAAGGACATAAAACCGCGCATTATTGCTCTATGTGTGGGGAACATTTCTGCTCCATGCGCGCCAACAGAGAGTTCAGAAAAGAACTTAAAGATTGTTCACTCGATTCCCAAGCCGGACACGACTAAAAAACCTATGCCCAGTGCGGGAATCAAATTGTAAGATACGAATTTCATCAGACTCAATTGAGACCCGCCTCCGGCCGATATTGTCAAACTCATCAAGAGGAAAAAAAGCGGTGCCGCTAAAAATCCCAAAATGAATATTTCGCAGAACAAATCGATTTTTTTATTGGTTTGTTCGTTTCTTATTTTTATAAATTCCGTTTTTTTTTCTTTTGACCTTTTGACATAATCGGGCATATCTCCGCCCGTAATCAATATATTTTCTATTCCTTCAAAAAATGAATTGAGATTTTCCGAACACATCGTTTTTCTTGTGTTTTCAATTGCGGTACATATATCTGTTCCGAACAGTTCGGTTTCTTTGTAAATGTTGTTGCATTCGCTTTTTATTTCGTCTTCTATTCCTATGTGTTGAATATTTTTCATAATTTCACTTATGCTTGTTCCGGCCGATGTGAATATAAACATAATATGCATAAATTGAGACATGTTTTTGTCAATTTTGTGCTCCCGTTCTTTTATTTTTAAATACGGGTAAATTGAAAAAATAAAAATCGTTAGGATTATAATAAAAAACCAAAATATAAAAATCGAAATTAAAACGATTTTAAGCATTTTTAAATCATTCATTTCATTTATTAAATATAAAATAAGTGTGCTGTGGGTCAAATATAATATGAAAAATATTAAAATCAATAGTGACAAGCATGAAATGTACATCGGAAAATTTACGTTTAAACGACTCATTTTCATAATTCTTTTTGTTTTTTCGGAATCAAATGTTAAAAAATATTTCCCAAAAATACTATAAGACTTTTTTTTATAATAAATTATAATTTTATTAAAAAACAGTTTCAAAATTTTCATATTTCACTGCCCGCTCGCTCTTTACATAAATCCTTTTGTGTATCTTTCATAAACGCTTTTCATTTTTTCATCGTCCCATCCTCTTTTTGTTTTTATTTTATTGAATACGTACGAGTTTTCCGAAATTATTTGTTTATTTTCCGGAAGCATTTTAAAAATGTCGTTTGTAATTATTTCTTTAGTATTCGGATCGGTTTTTATAATTTCATGAATCGATGTACATTTTCTAAATTCTTTTTCATTTTCTTTTACTTCTTCCAAAATAACTAATATGTCGAGTGTTTGAATCATTGATCTTGGAACGTTTAACGGGGGATTTTCCAATCTGTGAATTAAATTTTCAATCGATTCTGCATGAATTGTTGAAATAGTTGCATGCCCTGTTGCCATTGCCTGAAATAAAACGTATGCTTCGCGTCCTCTTATTTCTCCGACAATTATATAGTCAGGCCTTTGTCGCATTGCCGCTCTTAATAAATCATATAAAGAAATTTCTGTTCCATGACGGGTTTTTCCGGAATCGTAAGCTTCTGCCGATTCTGAAATGCCGGCGTTTCTTGAAACGCCGGGGATCCAGTTTTTGTGAACCAAATTTAACTCTCTTGTATCTTCAATAGATACGATTTTTTTAAGAATGGGAATAAAATAGCAAATTGCATTAACTGCTGTTGTTTTTCCGCTTGCGGTCTCGCCTGCAAACATTATATTTAATCCTTCTTCAACCGCTAAACGTAAATATGCCATCATTTCCGGAGAAAACATATCCGACTTTACCAAATCGATTGGAAGAAACGGTTTTTCACGGAATTTTCGAATCGTAAACGTACTTCCCTTTGTTGTTACTTCTGAACCTAAAGTTATTTGAATTCGTGACCCGTCCGGAAGCGTTGCGTCAACCATCGGATTTGAAAAGTTAATCATTTTTCCTGAAATTTGAGCCATTCTTCGAATGAGTGAATCGAGTTCTTCTTTGTCGAAATAAACATTCGTTTTAAGAGATCCGTATTTTCCGTGTTGTATATAAAGCGGAATATCGTATCCGTTGCATGAAATGTCTTCTATGTTCGGGTCGTCTAAAAGCGGCTGAATTTTCCCGAGCCCGATTAAATTTCTTAAAATAAAATATTCTATTTTTTGTCTTTCGCTGTCGGAAATATTGACGGAATATAAATTCAATATCTTTTCAATACTTCTTTTGACATATTCTTTTTTATTCAAATCTTTTAAAAATTCGTTATCGTTTGAAAGCTTTATAATATTTATTAAAAAATCGTAAACTTTTTTCTCTTTTTCAGAGATTTCCGGCTCAATTACAATATATTCCGCAGGAGAACACTTTATAAATATTTCCGGAATATCTCTTGACACACAATAAACGTCTTCAAACGAATCCCTTTCAAAAAAATTCTTATCATTTTTGTCTACAAATTTTACAATCCCGTTTCTTTTCATTTCGTACATTTAAATACCGCCAATTTCAATTTAATAAAAATATCGATATCGCCAATTTCAATTTAATTAAGAATATCGATACCGTCAATTTCAATTTAATAAAAATATCAATATTTTTTTAATAAAAATTTTAAACAAATTATATGATTTAATGAATGAAAGCGAATTATTTAATGTTTATAAAAAAATAAAAATCGAAACATTTTTATATAAGTTGAATGAGCGAAACCAAAAACGTATCAAAAACGAGAAAATAAAACGATTCAGGAGCGTATCAAAGCCGAAAAAATAAAACGTTTCGGGAACGTATCAAAGACGAGAGAATAAAAACGATTCAGGAGCGTATCAAAGACTGGAAAAATAAAACGGTTTTAAAATATTCAATAAGAGTCGAGTCTCATTTGAACGGCTCTGTTGTTTAAGAGTTTTGTTGCGGCTTCCCATTCTGTTCTTGGTGTTATAATTCTTTTTTCCATATCTGAAAGTGCATCGCTTTTTGTTTGGAAAATCTTTTTCGGATTTTCAATTGAGGTGCGTGCGGCTTCTCTTACGACCCAAACGCCAAGCGGTGCATAATATTCCGGTCTTATTTCACGGATTACGAATGCGAAAGCTTGTCTTTTTATGCTTTTTAAGTATTCCAAAACGGGAAGCCTTCCTGCATAATATCCTCCTGTCAAATTGGAATATCCTCTTTTGCCGTAAAAGTCTTCGTGGTCTTGCTCAATTACGGTTCTTTCGCCCGACCAAACTGCTTTAGGCATCCATATTTCAAGCATTTCAAAGGCAAAACTTCCGGGAAGCAGAAGTATTTCAAAATAATTTCCGAAAAGATTTCCTGAAAATAGCGTAATTTCTCGAATTTGAGGATAATCTTTAATTTCAGAAATGAGAGATTTTCCGGAAATATCATCGATTGCCGTAATCGACCATCTTGTCGGTACGAGTTTTCTGTCGCGTCCCAAAAGTCCGATAGACATCAATCTCGAAATTTGTTCGTTTGATACGTTTTTGCCTGCCATTTCTACAATTACATCTGATGCAAGCGCATCCGTGTCATAAACTAAATAGTCGACCGCTCTTGGAACTTTCGGATTTTCAGCAATTTTAAAATCTTTCATATTTCCGGACGGTCCCATCGGCATAAGAGTGGAATCGAAATTTAAATCGGAAGAAAGCGGCTTTTTAAACAAAACTTCAGTGTCTATCGGCTTTGCAGATAAAGCCAATTCCTGTGATTTCGCTAACAAAATATTATCCGTTTTGGCATCAGACGGCATAAAAGTATGCTTTGCCCGTACCATCATCGAGCGAATTGAAATTACGTCTTCAATTGACAAATCGTGCCACAATTTCAAATTTTCTAAAAAATCCGGATTTTTTTCAATTCTGTTTGATAAAAATTCAGAAGAAGGCCCTATTTTCAAATCGGGAATATCAATATCAGGCGGGACCAATGGCCCTGCAGAAAGCTTCGGATAAGTACGGCTTCCGACAAAAACGGAAGGAGGAGACGCTCCAAAAACAAAAGTCCTGTTTTCAAGTTTCTCCGTTACTTTTTTCATACCGTTAAATCTCGAAACGACAGGACAAACCGCTCTCCCGCACAATCCTTTCCCTTTACATTTATGACAAAGTTCGGACATTTATGAAAATCACTTACTAATCTTGTTTATTTTTTATTTTTTATTTTTTTATTAACCGTTTTAATGCTTTTTCTACTTTTCTATTTTTTCATTTTTCGTTTTTCTGTTTTTTTCAATTTTTTCCTATTTTTTTGTTTTTCAATGAAAATCTTTAAACACTATAAAAGACTATTGAGATATACTTCTCCTAAAAAAAATTGGGAGAAAGGAACGGATAATTTATGTTAAAAGAGACATGGAAGGAATTTAAAGAATTCGCTTTTAAAGGCAATGTAGTAGATATGGCAGTCGGTATTATGATCGGTGCCGCATTCGGAAAAATCGTAACGTCACTTGTCAATGATATATTCATGCCGGTAATTAGTCTTTTTACAGGCGGAAGCGATATTTCAAAATACTTTATATCACTTGACGGAAATGCCTACGAATCTGTAGAAGCGGCCCAAGCGGCAGGTGCGGCTATTATTCAATACGGAAACTTTTTTTTAACAGTAATTGATTTCTTGATTATCGCTCTTTGTATATTCGCAATAGTTAAACTTTTGTCAAAACTGAAAAAGAAAGAGCCTGAAAAACCGGCAGAACCTGTGCGCCTCTGCAATTTCTGTAAAATGGAAGTAGCAAAAGACGCTACACGCTGCCCGCACTGTACATCCGAATTAAAAGTTTGATTTAATCAAACTTTTAATTCTTTATTTTTTTTTATTTTTTGTTTTTCGTTTTTTATTTTTTATATTTTTACAGATTTTTTTGCTATTATTTATTTATTTATTTATTTATTTTTCAAGCCGTCGATAACGGCATCGTATTTTTCACAGACTCGTTTTATCAAGTTTCCTTTTTGATTTTTATGAGTCGGAATTAATATTTCTCCTGTTATTTTTTCACCTTTTGAACTTTCTTTGTAATCTGGCGCAACGGAAATTCCGTCCATCGATATTGCAATATTGAGATCGTTTAAAATCCGTGCCGCCATTTCAGTGACAGGATACGCTTTTTTTGTAATAAGCAACGCTTTTTCGCGGTAGAGCTGTTCCAATTCTTTTATATCTCTTAAGTTTTTTTCAAGTCTGTCTTTTTTCCCGTAAAGTTTAAAGTCGTTTCCTAATTCCGTTTGTATCAATTTTATATTGTTTTCAAGGTCGGAAAACGTAGTGGCAGACATTTCTATAATCATAAACTCATATGTTTTGTTATTTTCGTCGCTTGAGTCATGAATGTCCAATATTTCGTTTATTTTATTTTCATATCCTTTAGATAATATTAAAATGTCGGTATCTTTCAATATTTCCAAGTCTTCTACATCCGGTTCATAAGGATTTACGACTTCATATTCTGAGATTCCGCACATTTTCAAAACAGACTCGTAAAGAGTAGTAACCGAAATATTTTGCTTTCTGCTCCATTGTCCGAAATCGCTTTGTTCTCCTTGTGCCCTCAATATTTTTGCCATCGTATTTCTGATTTCTTCAGTATCGGTTGAGCCTATCCCGAAATAATCTGAAAAAACCGAAGTCGTTTTTAATATTTTTGTTCTACCGCTCGGTTTCGCATGAATGAATTTTCTTTCTTCCAATTCTTTTATTTGCTCATATGCGCTCCCGCCTCTCATTTCCACAACAGTCGACTGAGCAATCGGCTGATGATATGCAATTACGGCAAGTGTTTTCAACTGCGATGACGTAAGTTCTTTGGGTGCCAAATCCTTTACTTTGTTTGCAAAATCGGATTTGATTTGCATAACGTATCTGCCGTTTAAATCAACAATTTCAATTCCGGAACCTTTTTTTGCATAGTCGTTTGATAAAAACTCAACTATTTCTTTAATTTTATTTTTTCCGATACCGGAAACTTTCATTAAATCTTCAATTGAAACGGTGTCGCCCGATGCAAAAAGTGCCGCTTCGACTATAGCCGTTGCTTCATCATATTGCGTCAATTCAATTTACCTCCTCCAAATCCAATGCGGGCGGATATATTCTTAATTCCGAAAATACAACGTCCTGAACCAAAATAATTTCATGCATTGCGGTTAAAAACAAAAGAGTGACATAATCCATAATTCTGTCTCCGTCCGGAAGGGAAAGAACGTCTTCAATCGTTACATATTCTCTTGTTTTAAACCATTTTTTTAAAATCTTTAAAAGCGTAACAGTTCTCTTTAATATAACTTCCTCGTGAGCGATGTTTAAAACGTCTTCCGTTGTCAATTCTTCCGCATATACAATTTCCTGCTTTGTATTTTTTTCCTTTTGTTTTCTTTTTGTTGCCGTTTTTTCCGCTTTTTTAAGCTCTTCAATTAATTCGTTAAGTGTAACCGGCCTTTTTGCAAAACGCCTAATCGGCATTGCAGGCATTTTAATTTTGTCGGAGTCAAAATCGATATCATATTCGTTGATGTAGTCGTCGTCCGGAAAATCGTCCCGCTCTTCCGGCATGAGTTCAAGTGATTTCATTCTGAGAAGAATGCATGAATATAAAAGAGTTCTTCCGGAAATTCTCAAATCTGTCATTTGCATTTCTTCTATTTTGTTTAAAAATGAATCGGTTACTTCAACGATATCAATATTCCAAGGATCTATTTTTCCCGATTTTGAAAGCTCGACAAGAATCTGAATCGGTTCATTTGATTGAAAATCTTCAAAATCAATTTCATCAATATCGACACCGCAACTTGTTAGAGAATCCTCAATAGTTTCTAAAAAATAATCTAAAGTTACAATTTCAATTACCGAATCCGACTGTCCTTTTTCCATTTTTACCACAATTCATAAAAAACTCATAAAATTCATTTAACTTTTATTCCCGTAATTTGCGTCTTTCCGTTTTGTTGTGTTACACCTACAATTCTGTCCGATTTTTCAAGCATCGGTTTTCTAAGGGAAATTACAACGAACTGGGCATCTTTTGACGATTTTTGAATTCTGTTTGCAACTCTTTCAACATTCCAACCGTCAAGGTTTTGATCGACTTCGTCGAAAACATAAAACGGAGCGGGTCTGTAGACTTGAATTGCAATTAAAAACGCAAGCGCGGTTAAACTTTTTTCACCGCCCGACATCGATTCCAATCTTATAATATTTTTACCCTTAGGCTGAGCGTTAAGCGTCATACCGCCTGAAAACGGATCGTCCGGGTTTTCAAGGAAAAGTTCACCCGTTCCGTCTGCCAACTCATAAAAAACTTCTCCGAAGTTTTTATTAATCGCTTCATAAGCTTCCATAAACGCGTTTTTCTTCATAATTTCAAACTGATCGATTCTCTTAAGGAGTTGCTCTCGCTCGGTAAACAGTATATCTCTTCTCTCCGTTAACTCGACCGCACGCTTATTTACTTCGTCGTACTCGTCTATCGCTCGCATATTTACAGGTTCCATCGAAGCCATTTCTTTTTCAAGCGCCTCGATTGTAACATATACCGTTTTGTATTCCGGAACATCGTCACTTGCACTTATTCCTTTTTCAGATATCTCATACTTAAGCGACTCAACCTGTTTTTGTAATGTTTCGTGTGTAAGATTGCAACCTTTTTCTTTTTCGTCGAGTTCTTCTCTGTCAAGAATCACTTTATCAAGCTTTCTTATTAAATCCAGTCTCTTTTTATCGATTTCAACTCTCTTGTCTTGAAGTGCTTTTAAATCTTCAGCCATTTTGCTTTCCAAAATTTCATTTTCTCTCATCTTTTCTTCAGACAATTCTATTTGTTTTTCCAAATCTTTAATTCTGACATTTCCTTCATCTTTTTTCAAATCCGCTTCTTCAATCATTTTTCTTGAATCTTCAATGCTTGATTTTAAATTTTGCGCTTTTAATTCAAAAGCGTTAATTTCCGCTTTTACGTCGTTTATTCTGCTCTCAAGCCTTTTAATCTCTTCATCGATTCTTTGAGATTTTTTATTCAATTCTTCAAGTTCCGGATTATTTAATTCCGATTCAATATTTTGTATAATTTCTTCGGAATTAAGCTGCATTTGTTCAGTTTCTTTTTTAATTTCATAAAGAGAAGTAAGCTCGTCTTTCATTATTTTATTTTCATTTTCCAAATTCGAAATTACATTTCGTTTATTTCTTAAAAGCTCTTCGAGTCTGTCTTCTCTGCCTTTAATTTCTTCAATTACCATGTTTTTATGTTCAATTTCGCTTCTTATCGTTTGAACTCTCTTTTCGGCAACTTTAATTTTTCCTAAAACGTCTTCCGTTTTATATTTAAGCTCTTCTCGTTTTACATAGAGATTTCGAATTTCGGCCGTAAGCTCTTCCAGCTTTTTCTTTTCGGTGTCGGCAAACGAAATTCCTCCTCTTTTCGAAATCGATCCGCCGACCATTACTCCGCTCTTTTCCAAAACTTCTCCGTCAAGTGTAACAATTCTGTATTTTCCAATGCTTTTTCGTGCATTTGTTAAGTTGTCTACGATTACCGTATCTCTAAAAACATACCAAAAAGCGGAATCATATTTATTTTCATATTCCGTTAAATCTATTGCATAGCCGATAAAGCCCGGAATATCCGGATTTTGTAAAAATCGTCTGCTTTCCATTTTATTTAACGGAATAAAAGTTGCCCTTCCACGCCCTCTGTTTTTCAAGTAATTTATTGCATGTGCGGCATCCGAGTCCGTTTCAACAACAATTGCCTGCATTCTGGCGCCCGCCGCAATTTCAAGAGCAGTTGCATACTTTGAGTTTACACGTCCCAAATTTGCAACGGTTCCGCAAATTCCGAAAAGCTCATCTCTTTTCGAAGCTTTTAAAACGTCTTCAACCGCGTGAGAGTATGCGCTTCCCGTCTCACCCGCTCTAACACGCGCTTCTATTTTTGAATGTTCCGTTTCCGCAATTCTTATCGAGTTGTCTGTTTCCGTCATATCTTTTTGAAGTCTGCTTAGTGCGGACTCCAAATCGCTTATGTCGTTTGTAAGCCCTTTTGATTCTTTTTGAAGCGATTCTATTTCATAAACGACGACTTTAATATCACTCTGAGCAGTCGACGCTTTTTGTTTTGAATCTTCCGTTTCGGCTGTAATTTCTCTAATTTCGTTTGCTTTTCTTCTCAACGAATCTAAAAGTCTGTCTTCGTCCCTTATAATTTGAGCTTTTTTATTTTTTATGCTTTCCAAATTCCTCTTTTCTTCATTTAAAACATTTGCTTGTTCAGAAAACCTTTCACTCATGCGCGCAATATTTATCGAAACAATAGTTTTTTCTTTTACTCTTTCTTCCTTTTCTCTCAAAAGCCCGTCTTCTCTCGTTTTTTCTTCAGAAAGCTTTTCTTCGATTAAATTCAATTCTTTTTTATCGGTGTCGATTTTTAAAAAGAGATCTCTCCTTCTCGAATCGTACGATTCTCTTTCTCTTTTTATAACTTCAATCGTTTCTTTATAAACTGTAATTTTTCCTCGAATTTCTTCTATTTCCTTTTTAATTCTTATTTGCTCGTCTTCGCCTTTTTCTCTAATATCTTTATTAATTTGTTCAAATTCTTCTTCCGCCTCTTCAACTTTAATTTGAAAAGCTTTTATTTTTTCATCTTCCTTTATTTTTTTCTCTTCAAAAAGCAACAATTCATTTTCAACATTTTTAATCTCAATTTCGGCATCTTTTAATTTTGCAAGCAACAAATATCCTTCATACTTTCTTTTTTCTTCTCTTAAAGAATTATATTTTAATGCCGTATTTCTCTCATTTAAAAGTCTTTTAAGACGAAATTTTACTTCTTCAATAATGATATCTACTTTATCTATTTGTTCCTTTACAATATCGAGTTCATCAAACGACTTTTGTTTTTTATCTTCAAATTCCGAAACGCCCGCAATATCGTCAATTACTTTTCTTCTGTCAATTGAACTCATTCTTCCCATAATTTGCGAAACGTCTCCTTGCATTACAACATTGTATCCTTCAACCGTAACCCCCGCCTTTGCTAAAAAGTCGTGAATTTCTGTCAAACTCGACGTTTTTCCGTTTAAGTAATAATAGCTGTAATATCCTGATTTCGTTTGTTTTACTTTCCTTGAAATTGTAAAATAATCCAAATCTATAGGCGCAGCTCTGTCCGTGTTGTCGAAAGTGATTATAACTTCTGCAAAATCAGGTTTTTTTTCTTTATCATCATTCGGTCTGTAAATTAAATCAGTAAGCTTTTCAGCCCTCATCGACTTTGAACCGGTAAGCCCGAGAGAAAAGAGAACACCGTCTATAATATTTGATTTTCCGCTTCCGTTCGGTCCTGAAATTGCCGTAAATCCTTCATAAAACGGAATTTTCACTTTTTTGGAAAAGGATTTAAAATTTACAAATTCAATTTCTTTTATTATCACGAACATCTCACCATAAAATGAACAGCTTTTAAGGAATTCATTTTTAATTAAAAATCACATATTTTTTAATCAAATATTTATAATCAAATATTTGATAATCACAATACTAATTACATATATATTTCCGTATCTTCATCCTCTTTTTCAATTACTTTTTCATATGTTTTTGCACTTACTCTTTTTGAGGTGGGTTTTCCTTTTTCCGCAATAATATATTCGCAATCGGAATTGTAATCGGTGTCGTCATCGTCTGTATAATAGTGTTTTTTTGGAGACGAGTTTATATACATTTTCTTTAATTCTTCTTTTTTATTTTCAATTTTTTTAGGCAAATTTATATAATCGTTTTCTTTTTTAGAAATGTTTTTATTGAAAATATCGCTTTTCTCTGCGTCATTTCCAACAAATTTTTCACTTTGGTGCAACGATTCAAAAGGTTCGCCTCCAATTGGAAACTTTTCCGACCTTGTATTCGTTTTTTCTTTTAATTCTTCAAAGCTCAACATGTTTGAATTATTTTTGAAATAATTTTTTTCTATTTCCATATTTTTGTTTCCGAACGGATCAAAATATTCTTTTATATGATCTCTTGTTCCGATTTTATCAGTAGTTTGGAAATCTTTTACTCCTTGAAATTCTCTATTTTCATTTATACTTTCATTTATATTTTCATTCATATTTTCATTTTCCGTTTTTTCGGCTTTGCTCCACGTAGGATTAAGCGGCACGTAAGGAGTATATTTTTTACTTGATAAAATTGAACTTACAGGTTCGCTTTCAGACAAATCGGAACTATCACTTTGTGATTTCAGATTCATAACACTTTTAATTTCTTCAATCTGTTCGATTATTCTTCTTTGTGTCGATTCAATCTCTTCTATTCTTTTTAAAATAAGTCTGATACCGCCTGCGATATCGTAATTTTCTGCATATTCGTCATTATTGTTGCTATAATAATTATTGCCGTAATTTTTGTTCATTTGCAGTTGCCTCGGAAAATGAAATAAATAATAAATATAATGTTAAATAAATAATAAACCTTAATTTAAATAAATAATAAATCTAATTTAAATAATAATAAAAATCTAATCAAAAAAATACAAATTGATGATATGAATTGGAATTATCGAAAAAGGCTTGAAAATATAAAAATAAAACTCAAAACTCAAAGTTTGTTATATGTTTACAAAGTTTGTTATTTTGTCATATGTTTATATTTTCATTTGTGGCGCTTAGACCTTTTATTACGATAAAATTACTTACTATTCAATAGTTTATCAATATATAAGTATAATTGTATTATTTGCAAATTTTATACCTTATATGTATCAATAATAGTAATATTCAGTATTATTTATATATTAAGACTTGTATATTATGATTTATGCATACCGTATCAATGCCGTACGGCAAAACGGATATTAAAGTAAAAATACCGGCTAAAAACTTTATTGGTGAGCTGATTCCGTCAAATTCGGATACTGTAGATTGTGCTTTAACAGTTAGCGAAAGCGTTGTTTCCTCCCAATCACTTCAATCTTTTTTGTCATCCGATGACCTTATTCTAAACGCACTTGAAAATCCTATAGGAACTCCTCGTTTGCAGGATATGTTGTCGCCCGAAAAAACAATAGCAATAATCGTAAACGATATAACTCGTCCCACTCCTTCCGGATATATATTGCCTTTTATTTTAAACGAATTGGAATCTGTCGGAATTCCGGACGAAAATATTAATATATTTTTCGCACTGGGCCTTCACAGAATGCAAAGTGAAGAAGAATCCAGACAGGTTTTAGGAAACGACATATACAAAAGATATAATTGTGTTCAGCACGAGGCGGACTCGTATCCTATAAAATATTTCGGAACAACTTCCAGAAATACACCGATAGAAGTTTTTGAAGACGTTGTAAACTGCGATTTTTTGATTGCAATCGGCGAAATCGGTTATCATTATTACGCAGGATACAGCGGTGGTGCAAAGTCGATACTGCCCGGTTTAAGTTCAAAACGAAGTATAGTTGCAAATCACAAACTTATGATTGAAAAGGATTCCGTATCCGGAAACGTGGAAAGTCCGGTTCGTCTTGATTTGGAAGAAGCGACAAATATTGTCGGCCTTGATTTTATATTAAACGTTGTTTTGGACAGCAATAAAAATGTGATTGCGGCTTTTGCAGGCGATTTTATAAAAGCTCACCGAGCCGGAGTTGCAGTAGTGGATGAAATCTATAAAGTTCCGGCCGAATATGCGGATGCTGTAATTGTTTCTTGTGGTGGCTATCCCAATGATATTAATTTATATCAAGCAAACAAAGCTTTGGAAAATGCAACTCAAATTGTAAACGAAGGCGGCGATATAATTCTTGTTGCCGAATGTATCGACGGAATAGGGAACAAAATTTATGACAAATGGAATAAAGAATGTAAAACACCCGACGATGCAATTGAGCGCTTTAAACACGAATTCGAATTTGGCGGTCACAAAGCGGCCAAAACTGCAGCGGCAGCCAAAAGGTTCAACCTGCACATTTATTCATCTCTTCCCGACGAAGAGGCAATAGATGCGTTTTTTTTACCAACGCACTCAATAGATGAAACAATTAACGATACAATATCAAAAAATCCAGATGCAAAAATTCTTTCAATGCCTTACGGCGGACAAACACTTCCTCAAATTAAAAAGAATTCTGAACAAAACGACGAGGAACAAAGCGACGAAGACGACTAAAACTATGAAAACGAATAAATTTATTAGGTAATTTTTATGAAATCTCAACAAAATAAACAATCAGGCGAAGTTTTATTTATTTGTTATAAACGTTGCGGTACTTGCCGCAAAGCAAAAAAATGGCTCGAAGACAACTCAATTTCTTATATTGAACGAGAAATTGACAAAGTTCCGCCCACTGAAGAAGAACTTAAAAACTGGATTCCTTTAAGCAATCTTCCCCTTAAGAGATTTTTCAATACAAGCGGTCAAATTTACAGATCGGAAAATATAAAAGATAAACTTCCGAATATGTCGGAAGACGAGCAAATAAAACTGCTTTCAACAAGCGGAATGCTCGTAAAACGTCCTATTTTAATCAAAGACGATACGGTTTTAGTAGGATTTAAAGAAGACGAATGGACTGAAAAGTTATTGAATTAATTTATTTAGTTATGAAATTAATTTTTTTAGTTATTTAATTAATTTATTTTTAATAATTCTTTAAAATCCTTTTCGTCTTCTTTTTTATTTTCTCTCTTTTGTTTATTTCGTTTCTTTTATTTGCTTTACTTCTTTTGTTTATCTCATTTCTTTTGATAATTTCATTTCTTTTGTATTCAAATATTGCCATAAAACTTTGCTCTTTTAATCAGCTCTTCAAAAAATAAACTCATTTCATCTTCATGGTTTTCTTCTTTTATTATTAACGGTTCAATCATACTTTCGTTTATATTTTTTATGCTTTTTATGTTTTTTACATTTTGATTTTTTAATTCTATCATGATTTTCACTCTCCTTTTGACTCAACTATTTCTCGGTTGAGCAATTGATAATAAGAACTCCGTTATATTAAAAGGTAAAATAAGCGAAGTGAAAGTATTCAATAATTATAAAAATAATTATAAAAATAATTATTAAAATAATTATTAAAATAATTATTAAAAGTATTCAATAATTCACTTTATGCATTTTTTATTTTTTTAAATTTATGAAAATATCATAAATAATTTAAAATATCATGGACGCATTTTGTATAGATATGTCACTTAATGAAGAAAATAAGAAAACAATAATTATTAGTGCGATTTCCATTGCTACATTTGTAATACTTTGGGAATTTGTTTCCGTTTTTATTGTGAAAGATTCTTTATATTTGCCCAGTTTTCACAGTGTTTTTTACGCTTTTTTGGAGCGTTTAACTTCTGCTGAAATCTATATTGACGCTTTAATAAGTTTCAGGCACTTCTTTACCGGCGGAATTTCTGCGATATTGATAGGAATTCCAATCGGAATTATAATGGGTTGGTATCAAAATGTATTTCGTTTCTTTAACCCGATTATTGAAATTTTAAGACCGATTCCTCCCCTCGCCTGGATTCCTTTTGCCATTATTTGGCTTAAATTGACACATGAAGCGGCAGGAATGATTATTTTTATCGGTATGGTATTTCCGATTATTGTAAATACATACACAGGTTTTAGAAATATTCCTAAGATTTATGTGGAAGCGGCAAAAGTTTTAGGATGTACTAAAGACTTTGATTTAATTCGGCATGTTGCAATTCCTGCCGCAAGCCCCATGATTTTGTCGGGAATCAGAGTTGCAATGGGAACCGGTTGGATGTGTCTTGTTTCTGCCGAAATGTTCGGTGTAAGCGATGCCGGTATCGGTTACAGCTTATGGCATTTCTATAGTCTTCACAGAATGGAACTCGTCGTTTTGTATATGTTCGTTTTGGGATTCATGGGTTTATTAATAGACGTGCTCTTCCGTTTTGTTATAGAAAAAAATCTTTTAAAATGGCAAAAAGGAACGGTGATTTAAATGAAAAAAGCCGAAATCCAAAATATTACGAAAATTTTTGTGTCAAAAGACGACAGAAAATCGGAAGTCTTAGCACTTGATAATATAAGCTTTGATTTGGCGGAAGGAGATTTCGTATCGATTTTAGGCCCTTCCGGTTGCGGAAAAACAACTCTTTTAAGAATAATTGCAGGTCTTGAAAAACAAACGTCCGGAAACATTATTATAAACGGCAAAATTTCAAATGAACCTGGTCCCAAAAAAGGAATGGTTTTTCAAGAATATTCACTTTTCCCTTGGAAAAACGTAATTGATAACGTAAGTTTCGGTTTAAAGATGCAAGGGATGAAAAAAGAAGATGCTTATAAAAAAGCTTCAAAGTATATAGAAATGGTCGGGCTTGGTGAATTTAAATACAGCTATCCAAACGAACTTTCAGGCGGTATGAAACAAAGAGTTGCAATTGCCCGTGCCCTTGCAAACGAACCCGATATAATTTTAATGGATGAACCGTTCGGAGCTCTTGATGCGCAAACCAGAAATAAACTTCAAAATGAACTTTTGAACATTTGGAAAAATCAAAAGCTTACAGTAGTTTTCGTAACTCACAGCGTTGATGAAGCCGTTTATCTTTCCGACAAAATTATTGTTTTGAGTGCTCGGCCCGGAAAAATCGTAAAAGAAATTCCAATTACAATTCCGAAACCGAGAACAAGAACAGGAAATGAAGAAAACGAAATTCGTGATGAAGTACTAAGGCTTTTAAACCATGAAAAATATTTGGCCGACGCTTCACAATTATCTGGAGAATGAAAATAAACATTCTCCCGATCTATTTTTATTTTTTTGCTTTTTTAACTTTTATTTTTATATCTATTTTTTATATTATTTTTTATATCTATTTTGAACGATTATCTTTTTATATAAAACGCCTATATATACGTTTTATTAAATTAACTAATTAAATCAGGTCGTCTAAATATGAGAAAAGTTATAATTGATACAGATACCGGAAGCGATGATGCGGCAGCCATTTTAATGGCTGCCGCAAGTTCGGACATTGAAATCTTGGGAGTAACTACACTTTCCGGAAATATTCCTATTGAATGTGCGGTAAACAACGCGTTAATGTCACTTGAAATTGCAGGTTCGAACGCACCCGTTTTCAGGGGGCGCGGAAACTCCTTTGATTCGCCCGTTGGTAACGGCAACTTCCGTTCACGGAGAAGACGGTTTGGGAGATATGGATTTAGTTCATCCGACCAAAAAACCTGAAAGCATGCACGCGGTTGATTTTATTTTGGAAAGTGCAAAAAAGTATCCCGGCGAATTGGAACTTATCGTTTTGGGTCCCGCTACAAATATTGCACTTGCAATTATGAAAGATCGAAAAACGATGAAAAACATAAAACACATTTATTCCATGGGAACTGCCGGTTTCGGAGTCGGAAACTGTACTCCTGTAGCGGAATTTAATGTTTTTGTTGATGCGGAAAGTTATTCCGTTATGCTAAACAGCGGAATTCCTTTGACGATTATAGGTTTTGATTTATGTCTCGGTCCGACAGCTTTCGGAAAAGAAGAAATCGAGTATATGAGAAATAATAACAAACAATTGAAGTTTGTAGCCGACTGTACGACCGCTCTTTTAAATTACAATATAGAACAAAGAGGCGAATACAACATCGATCTTCCCGACGCGGTAGCAATGGGCGTTGCACTTTGGGACGACATTGTTTTAGAAGAAGTACCTGCATATTGTTATTGCTGCACGCAAGAAGAACCCGCATACGGTCAAGTAATCATTTACGATGTAAACACTCCGTTTTCAGTCGATATAAATATACCGAAACAAAATGCGGTAGTCATCAAAACGATCGATTCAAAAAAATTTAAAGACAAATTCATCGAAAGCTTATCAAAAATGAGCTGAATGGAATGTTATAACATAAAAACAATAAAAATAAATAAATAAACAATTTAAAATAAATTTGAAATAAATTTAAGACAAAATTAAAACAAATTTATATAAATAAAAATTTACGACAAACTTATATTTTCTGTTCTTATTTTATTTTTTAACAGTTGTCGTAGTTTCAAAATGTTTATATAGTAAATACTATATTACTTTGTTTGTGTTTTTTCTTAAACCTTTAAATTTTATAGGATTAGGAACTGACAAGTACAGATAAAACATCATTTATTTTTTTTAGGATGTGAAGAAATGTTGCATGAAAATAACAATCTTGGACCCAAGATTCGCAATTTGCGCGAATCCAAAAAGATTTCAGTTGAGGAATTAGCTAATTTGAGCGGTACAAGCGTTCAGTTAATTGAACAGCTTGAAGAAGGAGCTCTTGTTCCGTCCTTAACTCCGTTATTGGCAATTGCACGTGCTCTTGGAGTTCGTCTCGGAACATTTCTTGACGACGCCCCGCAAAGCGGTCCGGTTTTGTCAAAACCGGATTTGTCAGATGACGAATCGGGCAGAATTCTCAGATTTTCAGGAAAGTCGTCAGTAAAAGACAGAAGCACTCTTGACTTTTATCCGTTGGCATCCGATAAACAAGATCGTCACATGGAGCCGTTTTTAATAGAAGTGCACCCGATTGCGGGTGAATATAAGCTTTCGTCTCACGAAGGCGAAGAGTTCATATACGTACTCGAAGGAGAAATTGAACTTTATTATGGAAAAGAAGTTTACAGAGTTGCTGAAGGCGAATCCATTTATTACGATTCAATTGTGCCGCACGATTTGCACACATTTGGTGATAAAACATCTAAGATATTGGCTGTAATTTATACACCGATTTAATCTAATAATCATGAAATTAATATAAAATTAACATGAAATAATATTATAATATTAAATGAATTAATATAAAATTAACATGAAATTGATATTAAATTAAATAAAATTAATATAAAATTTTATATTAAATTGATATGAAATTTTATCTGAAATTTCAATATAAGTTGGAATTATACAGTATTTGTCGATATTTATATAATACTTTTATACTAATATCTTTATATCAATGTTTTTATATTAATGTTTTATTAACATTTTTTAATATTTCTATAATATTTGTTTAAATTTTATAATATTTGTTTAAATTTTATAATATTTGTTTAAATTTCATTATTTCATTATATTAATTCATCTTTATTTTTTATGTTATAATTTGATTATTTATTATAATTTAATATAATTGTTATAATTTGATTAATTATTATAATTTAATATATTTGTTATAATTTATTATAATTGTTATAATTGAAATTATAACATTTGCAATTCAATTATTAACGGATTAATAAAATATTTATTTCAATTTATAAAAGTGAATATTTATGTTTAAGGATATTGTAACACCTCGTTTCGGTGATGTTGACGGTCTCGGTCATATTAACAATACCGTTTTGGCCGCTTGGTTTGAGATTGGTCGTAATCATTATTTCAGACTTTTTACACCCGACCTTGACTTGTCTCATGATAAATGGGTACTTATAATGGCTCACACCGATTATGATTTTTTAAAAGAAATGTTTTTTGGGGAAAATGTAGAAATCAGAAGCTATATAGGTCGAATCGGAACTAAATCTTTTACAGTTTATCAGGAAGCTTGGCAAAGAGGACAGCTTTGCGTAAAAGGAAATGCGGTCGTTGTACACTACGATTTTATAAATAAAGTTTCAACGCCGATTCCCAACGATATAAAAGAAGAACTTAAAAAATATCTCGTTGACCCCGAAACACTACATTCAAAGTAATACACTCAGTAATACACTCAATACACTCAAAGTAATATACTCAAAATTATAATTTTTATTAAAAAAACAATATAAAAACAATATAAAAAACAATATAAAAAACAATTAGGAGGATTATCGGCTTATGACTTTTCAATTGATGGAAGAAACACTTGGCTCATGTCTTGAAAAATAGGCGGAAACAATGCCTGATCAAGAATTTATTGTTTATCCCGATAGAGATTTGAGATTTACATATTCGAGTTTCAATGAACGTGTCAACAACTTGGCAAAAGGTTTTATTGAAATCGGTCTTAAAAAGGGCGATCATATAGGAATTTGGGCAAAAAACGTTCCCGATTGGTTGACATTTCAATTTGCGGCGGCAAGAATCGGATGCGTTCTTGTAACAATAAATACGGCATATAAATTGTCAGAAGCGGAATATATTATAAAACAATCCGATATGAAAGCAATAGGAATTTCGGACGGATTTAGGGACACAAGTTATATTGATATTATGTATGAACTTGTACCGGAACTTCGGGAAAGAGATCGTAAAAATTTAGTCTCAGAAAAGTTTCCGCATTTGGAAAAAGTAATTTTCATAGGGCAGGAAAAATACAGAGGAATGTATAACACAAGAGAAATTCTTCTTTTGGGACAATATACTGACGATTCTAAACTCGATGTTGTTAAAAAACAGGTAACTCCGGACGATGTTGTAAACATGCAATATACGTCGGGCACAACAGGTTTTCCGAAAGGTGTTATGCTTACTCACAAGGGAATATTGAACAACGGTTTTGCTATCGGTGAAAGGCAATCGTTTACCGAAAAAGACAGAGTTTGTCTTCCGGTTCCCTTGTTTCACTGCTTCGGCGTAACTTTGGGAATGATGGCAATATTGTCTCACGGTTCAACTGCAGTTTTGCTTGAAGAATTCGATCCGTTGTTGGCAATGGCGGCAATTCAAAAAGAGAAGTGTACGGCATTTTACGGTGTTCCAACTATGTATATTTCAATATATACTCACCCGATGTTTGAAATGTTTGACATGTCGACTCTTCGAACAGGAATTATGGCAGGTTCCACGTGCCCTGAAGAATGTATGCGACGTGCAATTGAAGATATGAATATGTCGGAAATTACAAGCGTATACGGTTTAACTGAAACTTCGCCCGGAATGTCGCAAACGTCGGCAAAAGATTCTTTTGAGAAAAAAATAACAACGGTCGGTGTTGCATTACCGGGAATGGAAGTCTGTATTAAAGATCCCGAAACGGGTGAAATTGTAGAGCAAGGAGAAATGGGCGAAATCTGCTGTCGAGGATACAATGTTATGAAAGGCTATTACAATATGCCTGAAGAAACAGCAAAAGTAATCGATGAAGACGGATTTTTGCACAGCGGGGATTTGGCGTTTCAGGATGAAGACGGCTATTACATAATTTCCGGAAGAATTAAAGATATGATTATAAGAGGCGGTGAAAACATTTATCCGCGTGAAATCGAAGAATTCATATACAGAATTCCCGGGGTAAAAGACGTGCAAGTAGTAGGACTTCCCGATGAAAAATACGGAGAAATCGTTGGAGCATTCATAATTCCTGAAGACGATGTAACTCTTTATAAAGAAGATATACGAGATTGCTGTATTAAAAATATGGCAAGATATAAAGTTCCGAAACAAATATTTTTCCTCGACGAATATCCGCTTACCGTAAGCGGAAAAGTCCAAAAATATAAGCTTCGAGATATAGGAGTTGAAATGCTTAAAGAAGAGCTTAAAGAAGAAGAAAAATGATAAAACGTTTGAATTCAAACGTTTTATCATTTTTAAAAATAAATATTAAAATAAAAATAAAATAAATAATAAAAAATAGATAAATTAATTAATTTCTTAGATTTTGTTTTTTTCTTCAATAGGATCATTCGGGTTTACAAGATTGTTTCTTTCAAATCCATTTCATTCAAATCTGTTTCATTCAAATCTGTTTCATTCAAATCTGTTTCATTTAAATCTGTTTCATTCAAATCCGTTTCGTTTAAGTTCGTTTCCTTCAAATCTATTTCGTCAAAATTCGTTTCCTTCAAATCTATTTCGTCAAAATTCGTTCCGTCAAATGCTTCTTTTTCTACTTCATTAAATTGAATTCCGTTAACCGGAATACAACAACAGACGGAGAGAAACAGGAGTAAATAAGCAATAGATGTATAATCTTTTCCGCCGCCTGAAGAACTGTATGAACTGCTTCCGTTTGCCATTAACAAATCTCCTAATACTTTAATTCAAATATTTTATTCAAATATTTTATTCAGATATTTAATTCAAATATTTGCATTTAATTTATACTTTTTTTAGATTCAATTTTATACTTTTACATGGAATGCTAAATATAGAATAAAAGAGAGAAAAAACTAATAAATAATATATATTTTTTTTATAATATATATTATTCTATCTTCCTTTTTTACATATCTTTTAATATGATTATTGTAGTTAACATATAACGTAGTTATATCAAAATAAATTATAACTAAATTATATCAATATTAATTATAACATAACTAAATTATAACTGCAGTAATTTAACAATTTTAATACAAAATTAAGGTTTTTCTTATTATGAATTCTGTTAAAAAAAGTACGGTTGCGGAAGATATTCGTTCTATGAAAATACGCGGTGCCGGTTTAATTGCAAGGAGTGCCGCAACTTCTTTAAAAGAAGTTGCTGAAGGCTCTTTTCCTGGAATTTCAAAAAGCGAATTGATTCAAAATTTAAACGATGAATGCGAAGCTCTTTTAAATTCAAGACCTACCGCCGTTTCTCTTTGGAACGGAGTTTAGCATGTAATGAGGCACGTAAATGAAGATGACGATGTTGAAACTATTAAGAAAAAAGTGATTTCGGCTGCCGATTTTTTTGTTGAAAAATCGGTTTTAGGAGTTAAGACGATTGCAAAAATCGGTGCAAACAAAATTCAGGACGGAGACAAAATATTAACTCACTGCAACAGTAAAGCGGCGCTTGCACCGATTATTGAAGCATTCAATCAAGGAAAAGAGATACAGGTTTTTGCAACTGAGTCAAGGCCCTGGAGGCAAGGACTTTTAACGATTCGGGATTTGTCTGAAGCGGGTGTTCCAACTACTCTTATAATTGACAGCGCGGTTCGGCTTAAAATGAAAGAAATTGATTTAGTTTTTGTCGGAGCCGACACAGTTTATTCAAACGGAAATCTTTTAAACAAAATCGGAACGTCACAAGTTGCGCAATCCGCTTTTGAATTTGAAAAACCTGTTTACGGGTGCACTGAAACATATAAATTTTCACCGAAAAGTTTGGCAGGTCATGTATCGGAAATCGAAGAAAGAGATATAAGCGAAGTCATTGAACCGGAAAAGTTGCCGAAAGGTGTAAAAGTTTTTAATCCGGTCTTTGACGAAACGCCTGCAAAATATATTTCAGGCTATATTACGGAAGAAGGAATTATGCCGCCTTCGGCGGTTTATCAGTACATGATTCAAAAATTCGGAATAGAATATTTATATAAATTAATTTAATAAAAAAAAGGAGATGTAATTTTAAAATGGTAAAATATTCTGAAGATTATTTGGCTTTGGGATCAAATTTGGATCCTGAAGATTATGTTTTTACAACTTATACGGTTGAAACGTCGGATGATATTAAAAACGTAGCGGCCGCAATTGCAGCCGAACAGTCTACAGGTACTTGGACGCAAGTTTCCACTCTTGATAAAGAAATATTTGACAAATATTCAGGAAAAGTTGTTGATATTGACGGGGAAAAAATAGTCGTTGCATTTCCGGTTGACGATTTTAGTATTGATATCGGCGGAGTCCCGCAAATATTGAGTGTTATTGCCGGAAATTTGTTCGGACTTTCGGAAGCGCAAGGCATAAGGCTTGAAGACGTTCAATTCCCGAATTCCGTTTTAAAAGAATTTAAAGGACCTAAATTCGGAATCGACGGTTTGAGAGATGTTTTGGACAGACCTGAAAAACCTTTAGTCGGAACGATAGTAAAACCGAAAATCGGTCTTTCTCCTAAACAAATGGCTGATTACGTATACGAATGCGGAATAGGCGGACTTACTAACGGAAAAGACGATGAAACTCTTTCAAATCAAAAGTTTTGCCCGATGGAAGAAAGAGTGACAGAAATTGCAGAAGCCATAGATAAAGTGAAGTCTGAGACGGGCCATAAAATGATTTTTGCAATAAATATTTCAACTCGTTCTGATGAAATCGTTGAAGTTGCCGAAATTGTGCAGGATTTGGGCGCAACTCAGCTTATGATTGATGTAATTACTTGCGGCTTTACATCCGTTCAGGCGGTCGCCGAAGATCCGTCGATTAAATTGCCGCTTCATATTCACAGAACGATGCACGGTGCAATGACGAGAAATCCGAATCATGGAATCTCAACAAAAATTCTTTCAACTTTGACAAGAATGTGCGGAGGAGATGCTTTGCATATCGGAACATTCGGGGTTGGAAAAATGGAAGGAGATTCGTCAGGTGACATTGAAAATATGAACGAGTGTATCTCCGACAGATTGCCTTATAAGCCTGTAATGCCTGTTTCTTCCGGAGGAGTATACCCCGGAGTCGTTAAAAAAACAGTGGAAATTTCCGGAAACAATGTTCAAATTCAAGCAGGAGGAGGCGTTGCAGGGCACCCGGGCGGAGTACGAAAAGGTGCAGCGGCAATGAGCCAGGCGGTCGATGCGGCATATCTCGGAATTGAACTTGACGAATACGCAAAAACACACGAAGAATTGAAAACGGCTCTAGATAAATGGGGTTATTTGAAATAAAGCGTTTTCGTCAGTTGCAAAATAATTATTAATTGTAAATTATAACGAACCAATTATAATATCGTATTTATAATTACTGTTATAATTTATAAATCAATAACTCATTAAACACAGATTGTATACAAAATACAACAAATATATACAACAAATATAATAAATAAATTAAAACATAAAAACTGAAAATGGAAGTGACTTTTTGTTATTAAAAGTAAAAAAGCTTGATATCGATTCCGGAGAATTTTCCGTTATTTTAAACGAAGAAGATGCAAAAGAAATGAGTATTGCAGGGCAAGACAGAGTCCGATTGAAAACTGACAAGTCATCGATTATCGGAATCGTTCTTACTTCGAAGCAATCAGTTGACAGAGGCGAAATCGGGATTTTTACGAAAACCTGGGAGAAAATGAAATTAAACGGCGATGATAAAATAACCGTAACTCCTACGACAAAGCCCGAATCTGTTGAAATTATTAAGAAAAAAATGGACGGACTCGAACTTACAACCGAGGAAATTCACACACTTATCCGTGATATTTCCGACCATGCGCTTTCAAATATTGAACTTACGGCGTATGTTACCGCACTTTATATAAACGGAATGAATCTTCGTGAAACGGCCGATTTAACAAAATCGATGGTCGAATTCGGTGATTCAATTGACTTTGACAGACCCGTATATGATTTACACAGTATTGGAGGACTTCCGGGAAACACAATTACATTGATCGTAGTTCCGATAGTTGCCGCAGCCGGCCTTTTAATTCCTAAAACGTCGTCAAGAGCAATAAGCAGTGCTTGCGGAACAGCGGATATTGTTGAAGTTTTCATGAATGCTACATTTACAGCAAACGAACTTAGTGCAATTGCGGAAAAAACAAACGGAACGATGGCTTGGGGCGGCGGAATCAGCATGGCTCCGGCAGACGATATTATTATCAAAGTCGAATATCCGTTAGGAATCGACCCGCACCCGCAAATGCTTGCGTCAATCATGTCCAAGAAAAAAGCAACAGGTGTCGATTTTCTTGCAATCGACATTCCGGTAGGGCCTGAAACAAAAATAAAAACGGTAGAAGAAGGAGTTAAATTTGCAAACGAATTCGTTGAACTCGGAAAACTCCTTGACATAAAAGTCGAATGCGCAATCTCTTACGGCGATCAGCCCATGGGTCGTGCAATTGGTCCCGCTGTTGAAACTATTGAAGTTATTAAGATTTTGGAAGGCAGCGATTACCCGCGCAGCATGGTTGAAAAATCCTGTGAAATGGCCGGAATGATTCTTGAGATGGCCGGAATGCGTGAAGGAACTAAAAGAGCATATGAAATTTTGAAATCCGGAAAAGCGTTTAAAAAATTCCAAGAAATCGTTGAAGCGCAAGGCGGAATTAAAGACATAACATCCGATAAAATTAAACTCGGAAAGTACAAACAAGAAATATATGCATCCAAAAACGGCTACCTTAAAAAAGCAAGCAACAGAGCATTTGTAAAAATTGTCAGAGCGGCCGGTTCTCCAAGAGACCACGGAGCAGGTGTAATTTTGAACAAAAAACTTGGACAGGCTGTCCTTAAAGGCGAGCTTTTGTATACGATTTATGCGGATTCCGAACATAAACTGAAACACGCAGTGGAACTTTCAAGAAAATTAAAACCGATGAGAACGGAAGGAATAATCTTGGACAGAGTTCCGTCTTATTCAATGCTTGACAGAGATAAACCGAGTGCTTGGGATTATATGGACAAAGATTTGTTAAAAAGTGATGATCCCGAAAACAATAAAAACGACTAATAATAAAAATTAAAAACAAAAAGAATTTTAAAAGTTTTTACTTTTAAAAGTAAAAAC
>JAAYST010000048.1 GCA_012518265.1 Candidatus Methanofrustulum fimipullorum
AGAAAAATCGTTGAACAATTGGATTCTTTTTTAGAAATTTATGAAATTAAAAGTGCAATATTCGTCTCAGACGGTGCTGAAGACGAAGCATTGATTCCGATAATTCAGTCAAGAATTAAAATCGATTCCGTAAAAAGAATTATTGTAATGCAAAATGAAAATCTCGAAAGTACTTATTACATTATCAAAAACGTATTAAGAGACCCTAAATTTTTGCAAACCGTCTTTGTACCGATAGGGCTTGCATTAATAATCTACGCTATTGCAATTTTGGCGGACTATCAAGAAGGAGCAATTACCGCAACGCTTCTTGTAATCGGAATTTATATGATTCTTAGAGCATTCGGATTTGACGATACGATTAACACATTGTTTTCACAAATACAAAATTCAATTACAGGCAGAAAAATAACAATAGTAACATTTGTTGCATCCGCCCTTACATTTATCATAGGAACTGCTATTGCTTCTATTGATACTTGGGCGCTGATTAGCGAAAACGGTTTTTGGTATTACGGATTTTTGCCCCTTGTCTCTTTATTTGTTAAAAAATCTGTCGGATGGTACACTCTTTCGATTTTGTTAATAGAACTCGGATCAATAATAGATGCACATCGCATGAAACAATCTTATCTTAACAACCTGACCGAAATAATGTTTACACTTTCAATTTCAGTCATAATTTGGGCGGCAACAAGTTATGTCACATCTGTTTTAATTCCCGGATACGGTTCAGACTTCCCAGTTGCATTCTTCATATACAGCATAGCAATTTCAATATTTTTAGGAATATTTGCAATCTACTTCGGACTCGCAGCCGACGCACACGAAAAGCGGGAAAGAGAAGAAAGAAAAGAAAAAATCATATGGAAAACATATCATACAGACCTAATAACAGTAATCGATGACGACGACGAAGAACACGATTACGAAGAAGAGTATGACGAAGATAATGAAGAATATGATGAAGATAAAGAAGAGTACGAAGGAAATTACAACGAAGAAGAAGAGTACGATGAAGAAGAGTATAACGAAGAAGAGTTTGAGTTTGAAGAAGATTACGACGAAGAAAGCTACAAAAACAAAGAAGATGAAAATGAAAATATAAATATATCAATAATTAACAGAAAATAAGAAAACTAAGAAAAAAGAAAATGTAAGAAAAGAAAATAAATATTAACAGAAAATAAGAAAAGTAAGAAAAAAGAAAAAGTAAGAAAAGAAAATAAATAATAAAAGAAAAATAAAATACTTTTAAAAAAAATGCTTTTTTGAAAAAAATACTTTTTGAAAAATTAAATACTTTTTAAAAAAATAAAATACTTTTTTGAAAACAAAATACATTTTAAAAAAAATTAAAGGGATGTAACGGAAATTGTATTTCCGTTTAATATATCCCTTTCGTTTACAACTACCGTTGTTGTTTTATCGCCTTGTGTGATTGTGTACGGACCTGTCGGTTTTACGAGGTAGACGGTCTCGCCTTCGATTATTTCTCCTGTTGTTGAGTAAGGCACTCTGAATTCATAATTTCCTGAAGCGTCCGCCTTTGTTTTTTGGGTGTAATCGAATGTACGTCCTTGATTTGTTATAACTTTTAAATTCAAATTGACGTTTGAATTCGGGTCAGCGGTACCTTTCAGTTTTGCACCTTTTACATATTCGAATACTTTTACATATCCTGTATCTTTAATTTCGATTTTTCCGTTATGCAGTGCATTATATAATTCTTTATTCAAATTCTCATAGCTCATTCCGGGTTTTGATTCAAAAACCATACGGTACTGTTCAAGTCCGTCCGTGTCAAACAAATGAAGTCTTGAAACCATTGAGTCGTAATATCTTTCGGATGCGATAAAATTATAGGTTCCGGCTGCTGTCGGCACATTTACGTAATAGCCTTCCGTATCTAAAGTCCAGGCGGCCATTGCAAAGAATTTAGCCATTCCGGAAGCCATTTCAATGTCGGTTACGATATAGCGGGCTCCTGCTTTGTTTTCGTCCGGATGAATTGCTTCAAGAACTTCAGTTGCTTCTGCTTCCGATTCGGCGACAAAGAAAGGAGATGAGCCCGGAATCATATCATCTTCAATAGAACCTCTTCGGCCTCCTACACCGAATTGGAACGGATTCGCACAAGCCATGCGCTCACCGATTACTTCAATCCAGTGGCCGTAATCCCACCACGACATAACACCGTAACTCTCTTCGGGATAATCAAACGGAACAACACTTATTTTGTTTTCGAAAAACTCAATTCCAACACCGCCAGGCTGATCGGGAATACCGTCCCCGTCCAAATCCTGAATCGGTTTTTCATATTTGTCGAAATATCCAAGACCCGGGTCGGGTGTATTTTCTTTAAGCCAAGTACATGCGGAAATCCATTGCTCGTTCGGGCCGCCCGTATCGGAAGTATAGATATCGGTTAACGTGTAAGTACATACATACATACCGTTTGTCGGAACGCCTAAGAAAACAAGCGATAAAACCAAAACGACCAAAACCCCAAAACCTGTTACTCCTTTTTTGTATTCAACTTTTTGAATTTCAGATTTTTTGGATTTTGCACGAGATTTTCCGGACGATTCGTCCTCGGGTAAGTCCGATTTAGAAACAAGATTTAAAAGTACGTCTTTGAAATGAACAAGGCCTGCGCGGTCCGCAATTTTAATTACAAGCCAAGAGGAAAGTATCATTACATTTACCGCAAAGTAGTAAGAGAAACGAGTCTGTTGAACCATCGCCCACAAAATTACAAGAGACCAAATGACAAATAAAATTTCTTCTTTTCTGTTTTCTTTAAAAGCATAGTATGCGATAATTACAAGAGAAATCGGCCACAAAATACCCATTATGGAAAATGTTTGGAACAACTTTGTAAGCATTACAAACGGATTTAGAGTTCCGAAAAACGGTGCAACTTCTCCAATAGTGGTAGCGCCTCCTGTTCTTACAAAAAAGCCCAAAACACTGATTAGAAGCGTATAAACTTGTTCAGATATTAAAGACCCTGCAACTAAAAATAATATTCCGGCTCCTATTAAAAGTCCAGGATACGCCCATTTGTTCGTGTTTTTCTTTTGAAGGAATTCCGAAATTAAACACATAGCAAAAAACGCTATCATTCCAAATACAAGAGCAAACATGTGAAGCGATTTATATTCACCGATTTGAGGAGTTACTAAAACGATTAAAAAATCGATTAAAAATATAATAATTCCCAAAAGAGCAATTAAAACATTGCTTTTTCCATTCAAATGATTTACAATCATTTGAACAGATACGTAAACACCGATTGCAAATGCAAAAAGAAGCGCCCCTTCCCAAACCAGAGTATATAGAGAAAGTGCAAATCCGGTAAGTACCGCATACAAAAAAGTAGTTTTCAAATGAGCAAAATTTTTATTTTTAATATCCTCAACTTTCAAATCCTTACCTTTTACGGAAATCAGCATTTTAATTATGAAAAACATAACGATTGTACTGAATAAAACTTCCGCAACATGGTGGTCGTTAAAGCCGATAATGCTTCGCGCCAAAAACTGGCCCGGTGCAATCGCCAATAAAAACGCAGACAAAAGACCGATATTTCTGCTGTCAAACAATGTTTTTGCCGTAAAGTAGATTACAATCACACAAAGGGCTGCCAAAAAACACGGCCAGTAAACGGCAACAGTCATTACGCCCTCCTTTGTGGTTGCCAATCCGAAAATATTAATAAACTTTATGAAAAACACAAAAATGTAGTCGTACAAAGGAGCAAAAGCCTGCTCGGTTCCGTACGGATAAGTTGTATACGGGTCAAACCACAAATAGTTCGGGAAATTTTCTAAAAGATAATTTATATTTCGCCAATGATACCAAGGATCGTTTTCACCGAATCGTATAAACCCGTTTTCTAAAAAAACACTCGACTTAGGTCGAATTCGTATAAAAAAAGCCAACAAAGCGGAAAAAATCAAACCGATTGCATAAGGCAAAGATATCAACAAATCTTTTTTATTCAAAGAAAAAAAAGACGTCTTAAAAAGACTGTCCTGTTCATTTTGATCATTTTCAGTATTTTGCTCATTTAGTGTAATTTAAATCACACCCCGTTAAAAATTAAAATGAAATATAAATAATGTAGTGTATAAATAATTTATAAATAATGTATAAATAATGTAGTATAACCACATAAAAAAGAGTTGATTGTATATATAAATTGCATCTATTATTTAATTTAAAACCGAATAAAAAATAATAAAAAAGACCTTAACAAAACAAATCTTTTTATATATGTAATTCCTTTTTACATTTCTACATTGCCCGGGTAGCCTAGTCGGTTGGGGCGCCAGACTCATAGGGAATTTTAAGAATAACATGTCTTTGGACTCTTCAGCTCCTGAGACATCTGGAGGCCGCGTGTTCGAGTCACGCCCCGGGCACCTTTTTTATATTTTATATTTTATATTTATATCTTGTATATTTTTATACTATATTTTCATATTATACCAAATTATTATATATTATATCATTCTTTTTTTATATCATTCCTTTTTATTATTACAAAAATTCAAAAATTAAAGTGAGGTTAAAACAATGGCAAGCCCAATTGTTGCAGCAATATTATCAGCAATTATACCAGGACTCGGACAATTTTATTGCGGAAGTTTGATGAGAGGATTAATAATATTCATAGTAGCGCTTTTTTTAGGATCAGTATTAGCATTTATTATACTAATTTTCCCACCTGTAGGACTTATTTCCGGTATTATACCGCTCCTATACTGGTTATGGAACATATATGATGCGTACACTCTTGCATAATAAAACAGAAGATTTTAAAAATAACAAAAGATACAAACGAATGAAATTCGTTTGTATTTTTTAAAACTTTAAAACACTTTTTCTTTTCCACCTTTATTTTTCTATTTTTTTTCTTTCATTTTTTCTCATTTCTTTTTCTTTCATTTTTTCTCATTTCTTTTTCTTTCATTTTTCTCATTTCTTTTCTTTTTTACTTTCACTTTCATATCGTATATTTTGGAAACAGATTTATATCATCATCAATTATATTATTGCTTACAAAATAAATTATAAACTTCTAAAAATTGTTGCAATGTGAATATTGCAATGTAATATTTGTGAGAACTATGAATTTTCAAATACTTGATGTCGATTATAAAAACTATAACGAGAATGAACCTGTAATAAGATTGTTCGGAAGAAATGAGAATAGAGAAAGCGTATGCTGTCTTGTTATAGGTTTTGAACCTTATTTTTATGCACAGCCAAAAGACGGGGTTTCAATCGAAGAAGTTGAAAGAAATTTAAAAGAACAGTTTGCACAAATTAAAAAAATAGAAACGGTGAAGCGATTTGAACCGGTAGGATATCAAATAGAACCAAAAGACATGTTTAAAATAACCGTTTATTCGCCTTCAAATGTGCCTGAAATAAGAAATGATGTATTGAATACGCACGGCATTTATCAAATATATGAAAGCGATATTCTTTTTAGAAACAGATATTTAATCGATAATGATTTGGGCGGTTTTTTATGGGTTTCGGCGGAAGACGACCCGAGTTTGGATAAAGAAAATATTATGAAAAATTTTCCAAACAGCTGCGATATTACGATTTGCACAAAAGAAGTAAAAAAAATCGACAGAATTTCAAACGCTCCTTTAAAACAGCTCGCATTTGACATAGAGTGCCTGCCCGACGGCGTAAATATGCCGGATCCGGCAAAGTCGCCCGTTATTTTAACAAGCTTTTCATTTGAACCGGAATTCAAAGGAAAGAAAAAAATGGTTTTGGTCGGAAAACCAAAACCAAAAACTGTACAAAAGGTCGATGACAATGTTTTGTGGCTTTCCGATGAACAAGAACTTCTGGAGAAAATATTTGAAACAATAAACGAATACGACCCCGATATAATTACAGGATACAATATTTCCGATTTCGATTTTCCGTATTTGATAGACAGAGTTGAAGCGCTCAGAAGGCAGGGAATAAATATAAAAACGTCAATTTCGCGTGACGGAAGCAGAATTTCAATAAGGAAATTCGGAATTACGGTAAAAGCGGAATTAACAGGAAGAATTATTGCGGATGCGTTACCGCTTGTGAGAAGAAATTACAGCCTCAAACAATATACGCTTAAAAACGTTTCAAAAGAATTATTGAGTAGTGAAAAAATCGACTTGCCGGCTTCAGAAATGGAAGAACATTGGAACGATAACGGCGAAAAACTTTTAAAATTCATTTCATATTCCGAAAAAGATTCGGAATTGGCGCTCGATTTGCTTTTGGAACTTAAACTTCTCGACAAATACATCGCTTTGGCACGAATTTCAAATTCGGTAATTCAGGAAGTGCTAAGCGGCGGACAAACTTCAATGGTTGAACAGCTTATGACAAAAGAGTTCAACGTTAGAAATCGTGTAATGCCGATTAAACCGGACGATGAAGAATACGATGAAAGAGACTCGGACGACGAAGGATTGAAAGGCGGAGAAGTTTTAGAACCGATTCGAGGAATGCATGAAAACGTAATCATGCTCGACTATAAATCGCTCTACCCGACGATAATGATGGCTTACAATTTGTGTTACACGAGCGTAGTTTCCCCTGATGCCGATTTGAAATCTTTGGGATTGAAAGAAGAAGACGTATACAAAACGCCGTCCGGCGGCAGGTTTGTAAAAAACACGAAGTACAGAGGCATTTTGCCGGACATTTTAGAAGGTTTGCTTAATAAAAGGTCTGAAACGAAAAAGATGATGAGGAGCGAAAAAGACGAACATGAACTCCTTGCACTCGATGCAACACAGTTGGCGTTGAAAATACTTTTGAACAGCTATTACGGCTATTCCGGATATGCTCGAGCGAGGCTTTACAGCATGGATCTTGCAAATTCGGTAACGGCAATCGGAAGGCTTAACATAATCAACACGAAAGACGTAATTGAAAAAACGATTCGCTTGACATTTGTTTATGACGGAAAAGCCTGGACGGAAGAAGAGCTTGTAGAGCACGGCAAAAATCCGTTTGAAAGAGATGTAATATTAATAAGACCCACCGTAATTTACGGGGATACCGACAGCGTTTTTGTGCATTGCACTCCGGATGAAGGAAGAGAATTTAAGGAAAACGTATTAACTTCAGAAATGATTACTTTAGTCGGAAACAAACTTGCATCGATTATAAATTCAAAACTTCCAAGACCGATGGAACTTGAGTTTGAAGCGTATGCAAGGCGTATCGTTTTAATTGCGAAAAAAAGATATGCCATGTGGCTTTTTGAAATTGCGGGAGAAGGAAAATGGCGGGATCAAATCAAAGTAAAAGGAATGGAAACGGTTCGAAGAGATTGGTGTGAACTGACATCGGACACCCAAAACAGAATTTTGGAACTCGTTTTAATAGAAGGAGATGTCGATGCTGCCGTAAAATATGTAAGAAAAGTCATAAACGACCTTAAGAATATCGATTTTAACGAAAATCCTGAAATGATGGATTTGCTTATTTTAACCAAAAATTATTCCAAAAAATCTTCAAATTATAAAAACAAACAACCGCACACATCTGTTGTCGAGAAAATACAAAAGAGAACAGGAATAGAAACGCCTATCGGAACCCGAGTTCCGTTCGTTATAGTTGCAGGAAAAGGATTATTCGCCGACAGAGCCGAAGACCCGAAATACGTAATCGAAAACAATCTTCCGCTCGATGTCGATTATTATATAAACAAACAAATATTGCCGCCGGTTGTCAGAATTTTAGAAGTTTTAGGCGTCGACGAAAATATGATAGAAGGATATCAACAAACGGGATTATTCGATTTTGCAAGTAAGCCTGCGCCTGCAAAAACTTCAGAAAACAAAACAACAAAAAACAACGTTTCAAGTTTAAGTACAAACGAAAAGAAAATAAGCGAAAGCACAAAAACAAATGAAAGTGCAAAAACAAACAAAACAAACGCAAATACAAAAACAAATGAGAATGAAAAAGCAGAAAAAACTGCAGACGACGGCAAATTTTTCGATGCCGGGCCGGAAAAATATAACGGAATAAAAGAAGAAATTGCGGAAGAAACGCCGATTCCCGTTAAAGAAATTCCGGAAATCGTTTCCAGCGGAAACGAAAACAAATTAAAAGAAAAAGAATTAAAAGAATCGGACGAAACTGAAAACAAAACGCCGAATAAAAAAGGACAGTTTTCTCTATTCGACTTCTAAATTAAAAATAACAATAAACCGTTATTGTTTTTTAGGAAAAAAGGCGCCCGGCTTATTATTTTTTTGGAAATAAAAATAACATACGATTTTATTATTGGAATATACGATTTTATTATTGGAATAAAAAAGGTGTCAGTTTGATTAATTTTCTTAAAATAAAAAAGGCGTCCGATTTTATTATATTCAGAGATAAAAAAACGTCCGGTTATTATTTTTTTTGAAATAAAAAACTCCCAATTTTATTTTTTGAAATAAAAAACTTCCAATTTTATTTTTTGAAATAGAAAAAAACATCCGATTTATTATTTTCAGAGATTAAAAGGACGATTTTTTATCCCCATTTGCGCCTCTTTTGGGTGGCAAACCGGCCGGCTTTAAGCCGGCCTGTTTGCAAAAACTGAAAAACTAAAAACTGAAAAACTAAAAACTGAAAAACTAAAAACTGAAAAACTAAAAACTGAAAAACTAAAAACTGAAAAACTAAAAACTGAAAAACTAAAAACTGAAAAACTAAAAGCTGAAAAACTAAAAACTAAAAACTAAAAACTAAAAACTGACTAAACTGAAAAAGCTTGCAAACCTTGAAAATTTTTAGTGAAAATTTTCAAAATGATAAAAAACCGAATCCGGTTTTTTTTAGAATTGAAGAAAACGGCGCACAGATATTTCAAGTTCCAACGCCCGTCTTCGTGATAAAAAAGCGGCTCGGTGAATTTAAATTAAAAAAAAAACGATTAATTTTCATTTTCTTTTTGACTTTTACTTTTCCAAATGTTCGGGTATTCTCCCGACTTCATATAAACCGCAATCGGTGTTGCGACTATTCCTGATTTTAAATTCTCGATATCTTTTGAATCCACATTGGATCGGGAAAGTGAAACAATTTCACCGCTTTGAGTGAAAACGGCGACCAATTGATTTTTTTCAACGTTTGTAGTAAACGAAACAATTCCCGGTTGAGCCAAAAAAGCACCGTTTGAAAGGGCGCCAACAGCTGAATCTTTGACTGTGATTTTAGGCAAATGGGAAAAAGCCGATTCCATCGGCAAAATTATTTTTCGAATCAAAGATTCGTCTTTTTCGTTTTTCCAGAAATAAACCGCGTCTGTCAATTCTTGAAGAGTCGTCATGTGAGTTTCGTCAAACGGCCCCGCTTTTGAGCGAATCAGTTCCTGCATGTGAGCACCGACTCCGAGTGCAAGGCCGATGTCGTGGCACAATTTCCTGATATAAGTTCCGGCTTCGCAGCCGACTTGAATTAAAACGTCTTTTCCGGAAATTTCAATAACATTTATGTAATAAACTTTCCGAGTCCTGATTCTTCTTTTAACGGCCGATGTAACGGGCGGCATTTGATAAACTGATCCTGTAAATTCGTTAAGCGTTTTTTTAATAAGCGATTGCGGAACGGGTTTATGTAAACGCAAAATACAAATGTATTCTTTTCCGGAAAGTCGAATTGCACCAACGGCACGAGTTGCATATTCAATCATGACCGGCTGAACTCCGGTTACAACAGGATCGAGTGAACCGGAATGACCGGCCGTATTTACGTTTAAAATTTGTTTGACATATGCCGCAATTTCGTGACTCGTAGGACCTGAAGGCTTGTTTATTACAACGACTCCTTTTTTAATATATTCGTCAATCGGTCGAGTTTTAGGCGTGCGGTTTTTGAAAATTGATTTAGGATTCGGGTCGAGAACTATTGTTTCTGACGGTTTCGTTTCAAAAAAATAATCGTTTCTATAAAATTCGGATTCGTTTCCATTTTTGTTTTCGCTATCGAAATCCGACCCGGTTCCTCTTGATTTCGATTTACTGAATCTTTTACGTTTAAAATCTCTTTTAAAGCGGGCATTCCCGGAATTATTAAAACGACGACCGGTCGACCCGGTTTGATCATTTCGTCTTTTTCGTTTAAAATTAGTTTTGTCGTCTGAATAATTCATTTCCTGCACCCGAATTTATTAATTTGATTTATTAATACGATTTATTAGTTTTATTTGTTAGTTTTACTCTAAATTCTTTTTATTTATTAGTTTTATGTTTTTTCAGTTTTAAGCGGTTTTTCGTTTTATTCTTTTTCCCGTAAGGTTTCAATATCGGTGGCCCAATTTTGTTTTTTCGTTTATTCTTTTAGAATTTTAAACAGTCGTTCCGTTTTTCAATTTAAAAAAATCCGTATTTCGGTTTTTCTTTTTAGATGATACAACCAAGCATTTCCGTTTTCCATTTTGGGCCGGCACATTTCAAGATTTCCGAGCTTTGCTTTTTTCATTTAAAAGGATAAAACCCACGCTCGTTTTGTTCTTCCCTTCAAGGTTTTATTGTCGGTGGCCTAATTCTGTTTTTTCGTTGTATTCTTTTAAAGGAAAAGCCGCATCGCGGCTTTTCCTTTTCAAATAAATATGTTGAAGTTGTATAAAAATTATATTAAAGTTAACCGTTACCGATTTAGTTTTAGCTTTATTATTAATTATTTGAATCCTGCAACAAATTACAACTTATTGCAAGCTTTGCCAAATCGGCAACCATATAATATCCGTCTTCCCCGTCGCTGTAATATTGTTCTTTTGTCCAAAGGCATATAAAACCGTTTTTTTCGTAAAGCCTTTTCGCACCTTCGTTTCCGACTCTAACTTCAAGGGAAACTTTCGTAATTCCGGACAAAAAGAAATGGCGTAAAAGATGTTTTAGAAGTGCGGTTGCAACTCCTCGATTTCGATATGATTTATGAACGGCCAAAGAAAAAATGTGGCCTTCCGTTTCGGAAAAAGGATAGCCGACAATAAATCCGCAAATAATCCCTTTAAATTCGAAAACGAAAAAACCGTCCTCAAATTTTTCATAAAAACGCAAATAGTCAAGCGGATTGTGATCTCCGAAAGATTCCGACTCAATTAAATAAACCTGCAATTCGTCCGACCGCTTATAACGACGAATCGTGTAATTAAAATTAATAGCCATGCGTTTTATGATTCCTTTTTATTCATTTTTTTGTTATTATTATTATGATTCCTTTTTATTTTTTTCCTTGATATGTCTTAAGAATACAGCGATTCCCCTACCGGAATCGATCATTTCCCGACCCGACATAAACGCTTTTCCGACACCGTATGCAAGTTCTCCGGAAATAATTACTTCGTCTCCGGGTCTTATTTCTTTATCGGCATCTATCACACCGGGCGCCAACAGAGATCCGCGCGGCACGAATTTGTCTATGAAAACCGTATGCTGACCTTTGTAGTCAGGACTTTTCAAAATCTTTTCGGCACCGGCAGCTGTAAGCGAGAAAAGGCCGTATTTAGGAACGAGAGTTGCAATTTGAACATTTTCGGAATATAATTGGTATTTCGGGAAATTGGCTCTGACTGAAAAATCGCCTGAATAAAGCACATTTGAAATTTCGCCGAACTGATGTCTTAAAATCGCAATGCATTGATCAACTTTACCGAGCTCGAAAGAACGCCTTTTAAGTGGGTTTTCAGAATTTTTAGAGTCTTTGTTCTCTTTTTTGTTATCTTTCTCTTTGTTCTCTTTTTTGTTCTCTTTCTCTTTGTTCTCACGTACGATTCTGTCTAAAGCGGCTTTCAAATTATTACAGCTTTCGCGGGATGAAGGTGACGATTCCGATGTAAATTCAAAAGGAATTTTTAATTTTGACGAAATTTGTTCACAAATTTCTTTATAAGGACCCGAAACGTGGGCTATAATGTATTTGTATTTATTTTTGATTAAATAATTTTCAAGAAGAGAACCGACAAAATGTCTTTCATCATTATCCCAATGACCGGTAACTGTTGTGTCATAATGAGCCGCAGGATATGTAATTTCGAGTTCTCTTGGAATTAAACCGATAGGAGACGTGATAATAATTTCGTTTACGTACGCCCTGTTTCGACCCATCGCCCATATGAAATTTCTGTGAGAATTAGATAGCGAATACGGCTTTTTTGCGGAACACGGAAATATTACAAGGATATCTTTTTCGGGCGGAACGTAACTGTTTTTTATTTTGTCGGCAAAAATCCTAATTTCACTTCTGTTCAAAGAATCACCCGTTGTTGCGGAAATTATGGACGTTCGAAATGCAGGCGACACCGACAAATTGTTCGAATCGGAATCGTAAAGCCTCAAAAGACCCGCAAGCCAAGGCTGAACGCGACATTGACCTTCGACATATTCTCTTAAAGTTCCGTCGTGCAACTTTTGCGTTGCAAGCCTCAATTCCGATTCAAGAGCCGAAATATTGTGATTTTTTAAAAAATTGAACCTTTTTTCTTTATCGAAATTTAAAACCTCTTCAATCGAATTCGAAGAGCATTCTTTACAGGAACAGGGAAGTGTTTTTAGAGAATTTAAATTATAAATTCCCGCATTCGTCATGTATTTGTCAAATCCGGCCGAAACTATTGCGCAAGTTGTATCGAAAATGTCGGCACCCATATAAATTAAAAGTGCAACATTCTCAGGAGTTGCGAAATTTGGAATCCAAAGTGCGGAATCGAAAGGAATAGACAAACGCAGCTTTTGAAATTCATTATAGAAACGAACGGGGTCGTTTTCGAAAGAAGAAACGCTTTCAAAAATATAAACATCTGCCCCTTCGTGTTTACTAAAAGAATCGAGATCTGTCGGATGAATTACGGCGCATGTTGGCGTATTTCCGAAAATTCCTGATTCATTATAAACATCATTTATTTTTATTGCATATTTGAAATAAGAATCTGACGGATATTGTTGCGTAAACGAAAGCCTAGGCAAAATATACAAGTTTTTTCCGAAATCGGAACTTTCCTTAAATGTATTTATTCTCGATTTTGCCGAGTCGTAAATATTTTGGGAAAGCCAAAGAGAGCCGCCGTCAGATATAAAATAGTCCGATTTCGATTTTCCGATTTGTTCGGAATCAATTATAAGAGGAGTTTTTAAATCGGACGAAAGCCGCAGCAATCCGACTCTTCCCGAGCCGTCTCTTTTTGTTACTTCAAAAAAGGAAGTCATGGTATTTTAAAAAAATAAAAGATAATAAAAAATAGAATGTATAGAATGTTGAAATTTAAATTAAAAATTTAAATTAAAAAACAATTGAAAGATTAAGCTTCCGGAGGAATTGTTTCGAGTTTTCCGAGAATACCCCAAATAAGAGTTCCCGTATGCATTGGAAGGTTCGGGTCGGAGCTTACATCAGAAAGAATTGAAAGACTCTTTGTCGTTCTTAAAAACAATTCTTCATTGTCGTCTTTAAGAATTTCAATAATTTCCGTAACGGAGCGTTTTATATTTCTCGGAACGGAGTTATCGTTATTTATCATATCGAGTTCGTTAATACATTGTTGTATAGTTTGCTTATATTCCATTTTTACCATAAATAATCACCTGAATAATTTTTCTTTAAACGAAAAACTGCATAATCGTTATAATATTGTTTAAAAATATTTAAATTTGTCGAACAAACATCATTTTAACAACATTCTTATATATAGAAGTTATGATTCTATAACTGTTTCTATAGAGTATCGAAATAAAAATTGAAATTGTTGGAATAAAATTGAATTATTGGAATAAAAATTAAAATATAATTATGAATATTATATAGTTACAGTTAATTACTGTTAATTACTAAATAATAACAGTTTAAAAACTTAACAGTTTAAAAACTTATAACTGACATTTAATTAAAAAAATATTAAAGAAGTGAATTTAAATGGATAATAATGAAGATGTAAAAAAAATTGCTCACTATTTGGAAATTGGCGGAACTATGCTTGCCGATCACTGTAATACTTGCGGTGCTCCGTTATTCAGGCTTAAGGGAAATGTATTGTGTCCGTTGTGTACGAATGCCGAGCCGGAAGTTCCTGAAGTTATGGAAGTAATTGAAGATGCTACATATCCGCCGACTGTCAGAACGAATTACAAACCCGATATAAAAAAGAAAAAAGAGTTGGATTTTATTGAAAGAAAGATATTACCGACCGAAAGAAGAAACGGGGGCGAAATTCAAAAGCATAAGAAAGACAAATATTCAAGGCAACAAAAAGCGGAAAAAACGTATAGAGCGTATCCTGCATATCCCGATGAAGAAGAACTCAGATTACTGATTTTGATGAAACTCATTGAAATTGCGGAAAACAATATTAATGAAGAAGATCCAAGAAGAATTGAAGAGTCTTTTGAAATCATAGACCTAGGTATCGATTTGATTAGAAAAATTGAAAGGTACGACTACGAATAAAAAACAGAAATAATGAAGATAAAAAACAGAAAATAACAAATTAAAAACAGAGTGAGAATTATGAGAAAAGAAGGTATGTTGATGTGGGACGAAACAATTTTTCGAAATCCTGAATTGTTCGAACTCGACTACCTTCCGGACAGATTTCCGCATCGTGATACTCAGCTGGATTCGATTCGTTATGCAATAAAGCCGGCCTTGAGAAATACAAAGCCTTTGAATTGTCTTTTGTATGGGCCGCCGGGAACGGGAAAAACGAGTGCGTCGATGAAAATTTTTCAGGAACTTGAAGATTTTTCGGACAAAATTGTTACTGTTAAAATAAATTGCCAAATCGATTCAACACGGTTTGCCGTAATGGCAAGGCTTTATCAAAAAATATTGGGCGTAACCCCGCCCGGTTCCGGCATTTCGTTTAACAGAATTTTTGAAAAAGTGATTACAAAATTAGTTGAAACCGACAGAACTCTAATTGCGGTTCTTGACGATATTAATTATTTGTTTTATGAAGGAAACGCAAACGAAGTGATGTATTCGTTATTAAGAGCGCATGAACAGTATCCGGGATCAAGAATCGGTGTCATTGCGATAGTAAACGACCCGACCGTAATTTACGGATTTGACCCAAGAGTTGCATCCGTTTTTCTGCCGGAAGAAATCGAATTCAAACCGTACGATCTTTACGAAATCGATGATATTTTAAGCGACAGAATCGATATGGGATTTTATCCGAATGTCGTATCGGAAGACGTAAAGCAGGAAATTGTAAGGTTTGTTGCGGAAACCGGAGATTTAAGATCTGGCATAGATTTGCTCAAAAGGTCGGGAATGAATGCTGAAAAAAGAGCATCGACCAAAATTTCTTCCGAAGATGTAAAAAACGCATATGAAGCGTCAAGATCGAACCATTTTGCAAGACTCGTGAAAAATATGAATGAAAACGAACAAATCATTTTAAAGGCAGTTCACGAAAGATCGGAAATATCATCGGGAGAGCTTTACGAAATTTTTAACTCTCTAACAAATATCGGGTATACGAGATTTTACGAAATTGTAAATAAAATGGTTGCTGCAGGTTACATTAATGCCGAATTTACAGGAAAAGGACAAAAAGGAAGAACGAGAATATTTAAACCGGCATTCAAAACGGACGATATAAAGTTTTTTAAGTAAATTAAAAAAAAATATAAAAACAAAAGATATAAAAAACGAGTGAAAAAGAGAGTGAGAGAGACAGTTGTATACAAGTAAATTGGCCGATATGGGAATTTTTATACATCGCAATCGGAATTTAAGAGGAGGAATAAAACCGCATCTGTCTGTCAGATTCAGGTCGGACGAGGGTAAAATAAAAACTTTTGCGGTTGACACAAGCAGAACAACGAGTAAAGAAGGGGAGCCGGATCTTTATTTGATTACGCATGCTCACTCGGATCACTTCGGAAAATCTGCAATGATATCCCAAAATTCCGTATGTACCGAGGAAACTGCCAGAGCGCTTGAAATCAGATACAAAAGAGAATTCTTAGGGAAAAAGGTAGGAATTAACGACTCGTTTTTGATTAAAGGAGTAAATGTAAAGACATGTCCTGTGTATCATACGGCCGGCTCCAACGCTTTTTTTTGGGAAAATGAAAACGGTGTAAGAATACTTGTAACAGGAGATGTAAAAGAAGCATCCGATTTGCCTAAATGCGACGTTTTAATAACGGAAGCAAATTACGGCGACCCAAACGAGCCTAGCTGTTATTTTAATGACGATTTGGAAAATATTAAAAGAATAATTTATGAAAATATCGGATATAATAAAATTGCATTTGGCGCATATGATTTCGGAAAATCGCAAAAAGTCGTTGAAATTTTAAGATATATCGGATACAAAGGACCGATTGCCATGAATAAGATAACTTATGCGCTGACAAGCGAATTTGTAGAAAATGCAGGAGATCTTGTTCCGATAAATGTAAAAGAACGTATGTCGACTAAAAAAGCGGCCGACATTTCAATAGTACCGCCGAACAAATTGACAGCAGTCGGAAGCAATTTTAAAAAGTATGTTTTAACTTGCAGAGACATCTACCCGTACCCTTCAATACGAATAAGCGACCATTTGGATGTAAGAGGGCTTGACGAAATGGTAAAAAAATGCAGCCCTGAAGTAACAATTACATACCATCCGAATACAGGAGACAGACCTGAAAAATATGCACAACATCTCAGAACAAAAGGATACGACGCATTTTCGTTGTCGGAGATAAAAAATATTTTATAATTTCGTTTATAATTTAATTTATAATTTTTTCCATTTTTAAATCTAATTTTAAATAAAACACTAATTTTTAAATAAAACAGTCTAAACATTTATAATTACGAAGACTATATTATTATTCTCAAAATTCAGCTTTTAGCTTTTAATATTAAAAATTGTGGGGATGTTTAATGTCAAACAATATGAAAAAAACCGACTCCGAAATGAAAACTGTTTCCGATAATTTGAATAAAACACCGGACTCGGAAGAACAAAAAAGGATTCAGAAAGAATCGCTTGCAAAATCTGTTATAGGAATGATAATCGGCCTAACTTCCGGTATTCTTTGTTACCTTATGTTAGGAGAGGGAACAACAGTTTCCTGGATTCTTTTACTTTTAGTCGTTTCGATTTTTGCATATTATATGCAAAGAAGAGCCATATTCCCTCTTTTAAAACTCGATAAAACGCCTATAAAAACTTCAGAATGGCTCGGAAATATATTTTTGGTCATTATTTATTGTGTTGTAATTTGGACTATTTTGTTAAATATAGGAACGCCGGTGTGGATTTTAGAGCCGGAAATTTCAGATGATGAAAGTTTTGTGAAATTCGGAATCGACAGAGAAGCTGAAGTTTCGTATATAATTTTAGACTATGAAGAAAAGAAAAGAAAAGATATAAACTTTGAAAATGCGACAAACGTTAGCTTAAAAGAGGAAACTGTTATGAAAAACGGAAAAACTGATGAAGCGTTTGTCGGCGTTATAGACGAAACACCGAAATCGGGAGAAATGATGTATATAAAAGCGTCAAAACCGGCTTTCTCATTTAACGACGATTACGCAAAAACGGTAATATATGGACCGATTAGAGTCGATGTTCCGGAAGATGATAAAGACGAAAATAATAGTAAAAGAAATAAAAAATAATAAATAAAACAAAAAATTAAAAAAAAATAATCTATAATTTTTGAGTTGGTTTTAACGTATGAGAATTGCAGTACTGAACAAAGATAAGTGTCAGCCGAGGCAGTGCAGTAAAGAGTGTTACAAATATTGTCCGAGGGTCAGAACGGGTGACGAGACGATTGTATTCGGAGAAGATTCAAAGGCGGTTATTTCGGAAGAATTGTGCATCGGTTGCGGCATTTGTGTTAAAAAATGCCAATTTGACGCAATAATGATTATCGGACTTCCGGAATCGCTCGATAAACCTACGCACAGATACGGCGAAAACGGATTTGCGTTGTTCGGGCTTCCTGTTCCTCAAAAAGGAAAAATTACGGGAATTTTGGGGCCGAACGGAATTGGAAAAAGTACGGCGATTCAAATTCTTTCAGGAAGTTTGATCCCAAACTTCGGAAAAGCGGAATCGAATCAAGAAGAAGTTTTGGAATACTATGCGGGAACCGCACTTTATGATTATTTTGAAAGTGTTTACGAAAAAGAAATTAAAGTTTCACAAAAACCTCAATATGTCGATTTGATTCCTAAAGTTTTTAAAGGAAAAACTAAAGATCTTTTAAAACAGGCGGACTCAGGCAATCGATTGGATTATTTTGTGGAACGCCTCGAATTGGAAAATATTCTTGAAAGAAATATTGAAAATTTAAGCGGAGGAGAGCTTCAAAAAGTTGCTGTTGCCGCATGTGCAATTAAAGAATCCGACTTCTATTTCTTTGACGAAGTAAGTTCTTATTTGGATATTTATCAAAGAATCAATATTGCAAAGCTGATTCGAGAAATTTCCGAGGATTCGGCGGTAATCGTAATCGAACACGATTTGGCACTTTTGGATATGCTTGCGGATTCCGTTCATATATCATACGGAACTCCGGGCGGATACGGTGTTATAACTCTTCCGAAATCGGTCAGAAACGGAATCAATCAGTATATAAACGGATTTTTGCCGGAAGAAAATATGAGAATTCGGGAATCCGCGATAAAATTCGAAGAGCATCCCCCAAGAGACGGAATCGACATTAGAACTATTTTTGAGTATCCGGCTTTTGAAAAAACTTTTACCGATGTTTTTTCGCTAAAAGCACAGGAAGGCGGCATAAAAGAAGGAGAAGTTCTTGGAATTGTCGGTCCTAACGGAACTGGCAAATCCACCTTTGTAAAAGTTTTGGCAGGAGCAATAAAACCGGATACAGGCGAGCTTGAAACGAAAGTAAAAGTGTCATACAAACCGCAATATATAAAAGCGGACGAACAAGTTTCAGTCAGAACTTTATTGTCAGGAATCGACACGATGTTCAACACGAGCTATTATGCGTCAGAAATTGCAAAGCCTCTCGGACTTGAGAAATTATACGACAGAATGATTACCGATTTGAGCGGAGGAGAGCTCCAAAGAGTTGCAATTGCCGCATGTTTAGGACAAAACGCCGACATTTATATACTCGACGAGCCCAGCGCACATTTGGACGTTGAACAAAGAGCAAACGTAACAAAAGTGATCGGAAGATTTGCAGAAGCAAACAGTAAAACGGCGATGGTTGTAGATCACGATTTATATGTAATCGACATGATAAGTCAACGACTTATCGTATTTGAAGGAGAACCGTCAAAAACTGGATTTGCAAACAGCCCGACAGATATGGGAACAGGTATGAACAAATTTTTGGAAAACCTTGACATTACATTTAGAAGAGACGAAGAAACCAAAAGACCGAGAGTAAATAATTATATGTCAAGACTCGACAGAGAACAAAAAGAAAGCGGAAATTATTACTACACGGCCAAATGAAAAACTGAAAACAGAAACTTGCAAAAATTAAAAAATATGAAACTTGTAAAAATTAAAAAATGTGAAACTTTTAAAAATTAAAAAATGTGAAACTTTTAAAAATTAAAAAGTGTGAAACGAATTATCTGTATTCAACCGGTCCGTGACCGGTTAAAACAATAGTTTTGTCTCCGGTCTCTTCTATCAGTTTTTTTACGGCCTCTCTCATTTTTTTAGCTTTTTCCGGAGCTACGTCTACTCCTTTCATCAAATAAGGAGCAATCGATGTAAATTCTTTTCTTTCGTCAGAGAGTTTTTTGTGGTTTACATATATGTCGCCTGTGAATACGAGTTTGTGTTTTTTTACAACGAAAACAGTTTCACCTGATAAATGGCCGCCGGATCCTTCATATACATCAAAATCCAAGTCGCCGAAATTAAATTCGGCTATTTTTATTAAATCGTCGTGTTCTTCGGGTGCATTTCCAATTATTTTGATTCTGTCGGCGTTTGGCGGAACATAGCCAGTCATTATTCGACTCAAATAACTGTAGCCTTCGCATGTTGCGTATTCTTCTCTGAAGTCTTTGAGTTGGCGAGTTTGTCTTTTAAGACTTTCCGCACTTTTTGCGTTCATGAATATTTCCGCATTTTCGATTACAGAAAGCAAACCGCAATGGTCGACGTCGGCATGAGTTATTGTCATTTTAATACGCCGTTTTTCAAAGTCGGGAAACATATGACTTAATAAAACTAGCATTTCTTCCGAGTAAATCGAAAAGCCGGAATCGATGAATAAAAGTTCGTCTTCATATTCAAAAATATAAATATTGCTTCCGCAAGGAGGCTCAATTACGTGCAGATTTGTGTTTTCGGTAATCGGAATCAACGAAACATCGGGTGAAAAAGAAATTCCTCTGTGCCTTGAAATAAATTCAGCAAGCCTTTCTATGTTTTCAAAAACATCGTCAGGGTCTTCTCCGCTGTTGTGAAGCATTTGAAATATTCTGTTTGATTCCTGAATGAATTCCATCGTTTTTTCCGGTGACAAATCAAGAAGTTTTTCTATTTTATTTCCAAGACGAATATAAAAAATCGTATTATCAAGCGCCGATTCCCTTCCGGAATAATCGATTATGTCGATTTGGTACGACTCACTTATATCATCGAGTATCATTTTGATTATATGAGGATTTTCGATTAAAAGTCCCATTTTAAAATTTTGATATAAGCCGTTTTCCTCATTTGAATTTAAATAAGAAATATTTACATCGTATCTGTCAAGTATTTTCAAAACCGGATATAAACCGCCCGGCTCGTCTTTAATTTTAATATTAACAACAATTAATTCTGTGTCAGCTACCGATTTTTCCAAAACGCCTAAAATGTTTAATTCGTTTTCAATCAATTCCAGTTCGTGAGGATAAGCCCTTACTTCCACAAACAGAGTTCTAAGATCGATTGCCTTATTATAACTCACCCGTATAATATTTCCGTTATACTTTTTTATGACTTTTGCAACGAGCATAAAAGAACCGGGTTTATCGGGAACATTTGTAGTAAACGTTCTTTTCAATTTGTTCGTATCGTTAGTACTGTTTATAACATTAGAATTGTTCGTATCGTTAGTATTGTTTATAACGTTAGTATTGTTCGTCCCGCCCGTTTTATTTTCATTCATAAAAAAACACCTGAAATCCTAAAATGAAATTTATTCATTTGAAATTTCCTTTATTTCCGATAAAAATAAAAGAGCATCAACCGGCGTCATATTGTTAATGTCGGCATTATCGATTTTATCTTTAAGTTTTTTATAATTTTCATATTCTTTAGATTCTTCGAATTTTGAACTGTCTTCTTTTATCATATATTGCGGGTCGGATTCGGGGTCGTAAAACATAAGCTGCGTGTAGCGAACGCCTGTTCGTTTTTTGGAACGTTTTGGATTTTCATTTTCAATCATGCTTTCCGACTCGATTTCGTCTAAAATCTTCTTTGCGCGACTGATTACCTCGTCAGGAACACCTGCTATTTTTGCAACATGAATTCCGTAACTTTTGTCCGTTGCGCCCGGAACGATTTTCCGAAGGAAAATCAAATCCTGACCGCTTTCCCGAACTGCTATGTGATAGTTTTTTAGACGAGGAAGTTTATTTTCAAGAATTGTAAGCTGATGATAGTGGGTTGCAAAAAGTGTTCTGACTCCGGGCGACGGAGATGATTTAGACGACGGAACCGACGTAGACGATGTACCCGGCGTAGACGATTTAGACGGCGTACTCGATGTAGACAATGTAATTGGCGTAGACGATTTAGTCGGCGTAACCGATGTGCCCGACTTTCCTTTGTCGTGGATATATTCAATTGACGCTTTTGCGATGCTGTATCCGTCATAAGTACTTGTTCCGCGGCCGATTTCATCTAAAAGAATAAGGCTTTTCGGAGTTGAATTGTTTAAAATGTTTGCAAGTTCTATCATTTCGACCATAAAGGTACTTCTTCCGGCCGTTAAGTCGTCGTATGCGCCAATTCTTGTAAAAATTCTGTCTACGATTCCGATTTTTGCATAAGATGCAGGAACGAAGCTTCCGACTTGAGCCATGATTACGATCATTGCAATTTGGCGCATGTACGTTGATTTTCCGGCCATATTCGGGCCCGTTATTAAGAGAATTTGGTTTTCGATACAGTCCATTTCAGTATCGTTTGGAACAAAGGTTCCTCTCAAAGCCGTTTCCACAATCGGGTGGCGACCGTTTCTAATTAAAATTTCGGTCGAGTCGGAAATTTCAGGGCAAACGTAATTGTTTTCGGAAGCCGCAATCGAAAATCCGACTATTACGTCAAGCGCGCCTAAAAGAGATGAAATATTTCTTATTTCGTCTGTAAATTCGCAAACTTTTTGAGTAATTTGTATAAAAAGTTCATATTCAAGTTCAACGAGCTTCTCGTCGGCAGATAAAATTAAATCTTCCTGCTCTTTAAGTTCAGGCGTAAAAAAACGTTCGGCGTTTGCCATAGTTTGTTTTCTAATATAATTTTCCGGAACCTGATTTATGTTTGCTTTTGTCACTTCTATGAAATATCCGAAAACTTTATTGAAACCGACTTTAAGAGATTTAATTCCAGTTCGTTTGCGTTCTTTTTCCTGAAAAGCCGCTATTCTGTTTTTACTGTCTTTTGAAATACTTTTATACTCGTCAACTTCAAAATTAAATCCTTTTTTAATCATTCCGCCCTCACGAACGCTTACAGGCGGGTCGTCAACAATTGAATTTGAAATGAGATTTACCAAATCTTCCGTAAAATTGTAATCACTAAGTTTGTTTATTATATTTGACAAAAATTTAGGAATTTCTTCATCGTCATAATCCGACAAAGCCGATATTATATCGGGAATTTTCATCAAAGAATTTTTAAGAGAAATTAAATCTCTTGCATTTGAAGTTCCGTAAACGGCACGAACAATAAGACGCTCAATATCGTTTATATCTGAAAGAGCATTCAAAATATCGTACTCCGGCAATGAATTGTTTTTGAGGAATTCAACCGCTTTAAGCCTGTTTTCAATTTCCGTTTTATCAATAAGCGGCCTTAGAATCCACGATTTTAAAGTTCGTTTTCCCATTGCCGTTTTTGTAAAGTCGAGAACATTATACAAAGAAAAGTTTGTCTTTTCATCGTGTACGTTTTTTAAAACTTCCAAATTCCTAAGCGTAATCGAATCCAAAACCATGTAATCAGCAGACGAGTAGCACCTTACCGTTTTTATATGATTTAATTCTCTCATTTGAGTTTCAAAGGCGTAATTAAGTGCTTCCCCGCACGATATTATTTCGGCCTTTCCTGAAAAACCGAAACCGTCAAGAGTTTCCACTCCAAACTGTTCCGTTAATGTTTTTTTTGCAGAATCCAAATCTGACGAGCCGTTTCCGAAATCTCTAAATTCAATTTTAATGTCGAGCTCTTTTAGTCTGTCGATAAGAACTGTCAAATTTTCCAAAGAAGATTGAACGATACACTCCGACGGCTGAATTCCGGCCGCTTCGCTTATCACTCTTTCAAAAGGAGTTGAGTCTTCAAATTGGCAAGTTGAAAAATCGCCTGTCGATATATCCAAAAACGCCAATCCGAAAGAATAAACATCGTCCGGGTCAATCTTCGTTTTGTCTTTTGATTTTGAAATTGAACCCGAAATTACCATTAAATAATTATTTGAAGCATCCGTCAAAATAGACGTATCGATTGCCGTTCCCGGAGTAATGATTCGCACAACGCCGCGCTTAACAACGCCTTTTGCCTGTTTTGGGTCTTCGAGCTGTTCGCAAATTGCAACTTTATATCCTTTTTTAATCAATCTCGGAAGATACGTATCGATTGAATGGTAAGGAATTCCTGCAAGCGGCATTGCCGACCCGTCTTTTGAGCGACCTCTTGTAGTAAGCGTAATGTCAAGCTCTTCCGAAACCAACTTTGCATCCTCGCCGAAAAACTCGTAAAAATCACCCATCCTGAAAAAAATAAGAGCATCAGGATATTGATTTTTTGTTTCATAATACTGGCGCATTGCGGGTGTAAGATTTTTCATAAAGATTTATTCCGAATATTTTTCAAAAATTCATATGATTTATATATAATAGACACGTCATTTATATATTTATTTACATACATTTTAAATCTATTTAAAATTAAACATTTTACAGGCAAATATTTACTTGTAAATATTTACAAGTAAATATTTAACCGTAAAGGTTGTTATTTAAATAAAAAATGTAAATATTATAAATATTAAAAATAATAAAAATAATAAAAAATGTAAAGATTAAAAATATTAAATCAGTTAGAGATAAATATTTGTAATTAGTAATAATTGTTGTTAATGATAATAATTGTTGTTAATAGTTTATTATAATAAGGTTATAATATTATATAACGAGTTATACAATAATATTATACAATAATATTAAACACTAAATTAAGGTGAATATTATGAGATACATGTGTCCAAAATGTAACGGAACCGATCTTTACATTGAAATTGGCGGAATTATCGGAGCCGTTTATCATTGTAAAAATTGTGATTATATAGGTTCATTTATAATTGAAGCGGAAGAAGATATGATTAAAAAATTGAAAGAAAAAAATGAATTGGGATATGAAAGTAAAAATGATTCTTGAAAAAGAAAAAGCAGTAATTTAAATAATAGAAAATAATAATGTAATTAGATTAAAATTATACAAATCAAATAAAAATTATATAAAAATTATATAAACCATATTAAAATTATATAAACCGGATTAAAATTTAAATCAGAAATTGTAGAGTAATATAGAATAGGTCTATTATTTAGGTGTGTTTGTATGGGGTTACTTGTAGAAGTAAAGAATCTTTCTGTTGATTTTGACGGAAAGCTCGTGTTGGATGACATCAGTTTTGACATTGAGGAAGGAGAAGTTATAGGAATTCTCGGAAAAAGCGGTGCCGGGAAAACTGTATTAATGCATATTTTAAGGGGAACCGAAAGAATCGGAAATGTCAACGGGTCTGTGATATATCACGTTGCTATGTGCGAAAAATGTGATTATGTCGATGTTCCGAGTAAGGTCGGAAGCAAATGTAAATGCGGCGGAAAAATGGAGCCGCTTAGCGTAGATTTTGCAAAAGTCGGGTTGTTTGACGAAAAAAGAAAAGCGGTTACAAAACGCGTTTCTATAATGATTCAAAGAACTTTTGCGCTTTACGGTGACGACAGTGTTTTGACAAACATATTAAATTCGTTAAGCGATGTCGATTACAAAGGCGGAAACGATATAGAAATTGCTGTTAAAATACTCGACGAAGTAAATATGACTCACAGAACAATGCACATTGCTCGTGATTTGTCGGGCGGTGAAAAACAAAGAGTAGTACTTGCAAGACAGCTTGTCAGAAATCCGTTTTTATTGCTGGCGGACGAACCGACAGGAACGCTTGACCAAATTAATGCCGACATTGTGCATAATGTAATTATGGAATCGGTCAAAAGCCATAAAATGGCAATGGTTATTACTTCTCACTGGCCTGACGTTATCGCAAAAATGTCGAATAAAGCAATACTTTTAGATGAAGGAAAAATATTGGACATAGGCGACCCTGATACGATTGTCAAAAAGTTTTTAGAAGAAAGCGATACAACATTTGTTGAAAAGCCGGAAAGTTTCGGTGAAGACATAATAAGGGTCAAAGATTTGACAAAACGCTTTGTTTCAGTAGAAAGAGGAGTCGTTCGTGCAGTTGACGGAATTACATTTGATGTAAAAGAAAGAGAGATTTTCGGACTTGTAGGACCGAGCGGTTCCGGAAAAACCACGACATCTGAAATATTAATGGGAGTTATGCCGCCCACAAGCGGGGAAGTTGAAGTCCGAGTCGGTGACGAATGGATTGATATGAAAAAGCCTGGATATATGAATAAAGGAAGAGCTACCAAATATATGGGAATACTGCACCAAGAATACGGACTTTACCCTCACAGTAGGATTATTGAAAATTTAACAGAGTCGATAAGTCTTGATTTGCCTTACGAACTCGGAATTAGAAAAGCGATTAATACGCTAAAAGTTGCCGGATTTTCGGAAAGTAAAGCAAAATCCATTTTGAACAAAAATACTTATGAATTGAGTGAGGGGGAACGACATCGTGTCGCCTTGGCTCAAGTTTTGATGAAAGAGCCGAAAATAGTAATTATGGACGAGCCGACCGGAACAATGGATCCGATAACATGCCATTCCGTTACAAATTCAATATTAAATGCGAGAAACGAACTTGGTGAAACGTTTATAATAGTTTCACACGACATGGATTTTGTAACTAATATTTGTGACCGTGTTGCGTTGATGTCGAAAGGAAAAATTGTCAAAATCGGAACTCCGGAAGAAGTAGTATCTGAGCCGATGGACAGAGAACTTGCTTCATATGACGACGGAAGGGCAATAAAACTTGATGCGGAACAAATACCGGATACTTCAAACGTTGACGGAGAAATCAAAAACGACGATATGACCTGTACGTGAAAATTAAGCGAAAAATCAAGACCGAATAAGTTCATCAAGCAGTAAAACTCAGGTAATTTAAATGACGAAAAAAATTGAAGTTGTGACAGACGGGCAAATTCTCTCGATGCCTGTCGGATCGACTATAGAAGATGCTATAAAATCTGTCGACACGCCGTATTCAAAAGGTGCTGTTGTATGTATTATGAAAAAGCAGGAAAAGAAAGACGAAGAAATGTCAAAAGAATTCGTGATTGAAACGACCGAAGGCATACTTGTAATGGAATTGAATGACTTTGACAGCCCGTCGTCCCTTTTTTGGCTTGAAAACTATCAAAACTTTGAAAATTTGCAAATAAGATGGCAAAGTAACGATGCCGCCGCATTCGGTCCGTTTAAAACGGAAATTGAACCGGTAAGAGGAATGAAAAAATATAACAAATACGACATCGTGCTCGGTGCAGGCGGATTTCAAAGCGAAAACACACATATTATAATATGCAGAAAAGACCAGTATGCCGAATACGGAGCACCGAAAGAAGGAAGTTTTGCGTTTTTAACCGGCGGCAGAACGAATTTACAAAAAATAAACGATGATACGAAAATATTGAGCATTACAAGAACTGCTGAAGAAGAAGAAATGGGAAAAGGCATATGTACAAACGATTTGTCAACCGAACTTGAAGACGGAGACAAATTGATAACTTATACCGAAGTTGAGCTTGCCCTTGATTCTCCGCACGGTGCCGAAATGTTTTATGCTCTCGTTCGAAACGGAACTTTCAATGTTGATTTTAAAACGCATACATTTTGTTCGGACAACACGCTAATCGGAGAACCGTGCGAATATGAAAATTTCGAGCCGAGAAAAAAAGGATCGGTTTGTATAAGATCTTCCGGTGAAGGACGCTCTAAAGTTTATATAATGTGTAGCGACAGGCCTTCAAGTCTTGTCCATTCCGTCATAGGAAATATTACAAAAGGGGTTGAGTTGCCGATATTTGCGGAAAAGAAACAAAAATTTACTGTTGAAACGATACCGCCGCAAATTATGCTTCAGGGAAGAACGTTACAGGAATCAACACCGCTTTTAAAAGAGCTTGGAATTGATTTTGAAGTAATCGGATATGAAGGGGAAGACAATATTATAGTAAAACAGGACCCGTTAACCACGATTGAAATTTTGGGAAAAGGAGCCGTATCGGTAACAACTGTTCCGAAATCGAATTTAATAGAAATGGAATTTTATTACGACAAAGCTCCTAAAAGTGTTGAATTTTTCAGACACGCTATTGAATTGAAAACTCATCCGATAGGAATTTTGCCTGTTTCAATGGTGTATGATACGACATATATTTTCAAAGCTGAAAAAGAAGCGGAAAGGTATAAGGAAATTTTGCCGGAAAATACGCCGGACGACCTTGTTTTGGCCGGAGAAGTCGGAATTACGAATCAGTCGGCAAAAAGAATGGGCTACATCGGTGTCAGGTTAAATGATGAAGATTTGTTCGGGCCTACAGGAGAGAGAATGAGCGCAACGAATATAATCGGAAAAATACGAGATCCCGAAAAGCTTCTAAATATCAAAGAAGGGGATATTGTATACATTCAGGAAGTTTTCCCGGAAAAGTAAACGGATAAGTATCTGTTAAGCGAACGGGTAAGTAAATTTTCAAATAAAAACTATTAATACGGAGAAATGAAAATGACATCTGAAGTACAAACAAATGTGAAAGATAAAACAGACACAAGCGATACATATACAAAAATTGTTGCCGTAAGCTCGAAAACCGTTATGCCGGGTGATGCCGCAATGGCCGCATATGCGGCAGGATATCCTGTCAAGATCAAAGAGACGTGCTACGGGCTTGTGATTTCAGGTGATAAAGACGATGTTGACAATGTTGCCGAAGCTGTCAGAAATCTCGATAAAAATCACATTTTTATAAAAGACAGAGGGTTTCCGGTCGGTGACAAAAGAAGATGCAGAGCGGACAGAAAAGGCGGACAAAGACCGGGATTTTATACTCTTTCTGAAGAAATTGGAAAGTTCGGTGTTGTCGGAGATGCGCTTGACATATATTACTCGGATTCGCCTCGCATAAAAGCAAAATGGCCGGAAAGAGTAGATCCTTCTAAAATTGAAAAGTTGATTAAAAAATTTGATGAAGAATAAGTTCAATTGAAGAATTTTATAAGAATAAGTTTATTGAAGAATTTGATTTATTATTTATTTTTATTTTTTTACAGGAGTTTAAAAAATGGTAAAGGTTTTTATTTATCCGACAAACAGTTTCATTTTATCCGACCTTGTAATGCGTGCAGGTCATGAACCGCTTGTCGTGATGAATCAGGTCAGGGAAAAAGTTACTACGCTGGGAGTTGATTCACCGCCAATGAACATAACACCGGAAGACCCGAAAACCGGGTTGAAATATGCGGCTATTGAAGTTCCGGCGGGAGTTAGGGGGCGAATGGCATTAAACGGCCCGTTGACCGAACAGGCGGAGATTGCAATTATTGTAGAGGGGGCACCTGCCGATTTTGGATGTTCGGGATGTAACAGAACTAACGAATTGACTAAGTTTCTCGTCAGAGACAGACTCGACAGAAGTAAAATTTTGGAAATAAAATATCCGGAATCCGATGAGCAAATACATGAGTTTGTTTACAAAATTCTTGATTTTCTTAATACTTTTAATGATTGAGTGAGGAGTTGGGTTTTAATGAAAGAAGACAAGGTAAAAATTGCGTTGGTTTCTTGCGGAACCGAATACGGCGGAGTTCAGGCCGAATTTGAAGAAGCGGCAGAAAAAGTAAATGCCGAATTTATTTACCCGGAAATCGATATAAAAAGATTGGATACAATCGGAAAAGATTTCGGAATAGATGCCGCAAGCGGGGATCTTAGACTTATGATGGCAAGAGCTGAAGCCGTTGTAAAAGGACAAACGTTAGCCGACGGTGTGTTTGTCACGACGTGTTTCAGATGCGCCGAAGCCGCAATTGTTAGAAATGAAGTTAGAAGATACATCCACAGAAACTCTAAAATTCCTGTAATAAGCTATTCATTTACGGAACAAACGAATGCAGCAACTCTTTTTACAAGATTTGAAGCACTGACAACTATTGCAAAGAGAAGACATCTTCTTGCAAGAGAAATTCAAACCGGAATTACGGCAGGAATAGATTCGGGATCCACAACAACAAAAGCAGTAATTATGAAAGATAATGAAATTATAGGACTTGGGTGGGGCCCTACAAATCAGGTTTTGGAAAGTGCGGAATCCGTATACCAAGAAGCGCTCGACATGGCGGGACTTAAAAAAGAAGATATTCAGGCTCTTGGAACGACCGGGTACGGCAGATATTTAATCGGAGAACGCATGAACGCCGATTTGGTTCAGGAAGAAATTACCGTAAACTCAAAAGGTGCCGTTTATTTGGCCGGAAAACAAAGAGGACCTGCAACCGTAATAGATATCGGAGGAATGGACAACAAAGCGATTTCTATAGAAGACGGAATTCCCGGTATGTTTACGATGGGAGGAATTTGTGCCGGTGCGTCAGGCCGTTTCTTTGAAACTGTTGCAAAGAGACTAAATGTAGATATAACGGAGTTGGGAGACCTGGCAGTTAAGGGTGACCAAAGCAAAGTCGATATGAACAGTTACTGTATCGTTTTCGGAACTCAGTCGTTAGTAAATTCGCTCTCGCAAGGTGCGTTGCCGAAAGACGTAGCCGCTGCAGCCTGCCGAAGTGTTGTTGAACAGATTTATCAGCAGCAATTGCAAGAAGTAGATGTAAGAGAGCCGGTAATTTTAGTTGGCGGATCGTCTCTTATTAAAGGAGTTCCGAAGGAACTTGGTGAACTTTTAAACGTAGAAGTAATCGTTCCCGACAAGTCTCAATATATCGGAGCTGTCGGTGCCGCCCTTCTTGCATCAGGATTCATAGACGAACAAAACGATTAAACATTTTTAATTAGAGGAAATGAATATGGAACCTCTTGAAATATTTAAAGTGGACTCACCAATCGATTCGGAAGCCGAAGTATATAAAAAAGTAATTTCTGATATTATTTCAGATTTAAGACTTGCTTCATCTATAGGACGTCTTCACAGTACGGTTTTGCCGGAAGAGTCGAGATTTGACTTGGTTGCGGTATTAAGAGATATTGAATCTGCAATTGCGGTTGAAGATGTGTGTTCGCTTAACTCCGGGTTTGAAAAAGGAAAAGATATAATCAGAATTTCAATTGAAAACGAAAAGTATATGCCGGAATTGACGACGTTTCTTTGGGACACTTACGGAAAAATAAACGTTTTGCAAAACGACAGATGGACGATATACGTATTTACGGAAGAACCTGAAGCGGAAATTGAAAAAATTAGAGGAATATTTATTGCCGACCCGGCAAAATCGCTTCATGCAAATATGGTGGAATTGGCGATTCGTTCCGTTCCCGAAGGGTTTCGTGTAAGATATCACACAATGGACGGAAGGGATTTCTTATTCGTTGCATCAGAAGATCCGTTGGAACCGGAATGGATTGAAGATGCTGAAATTATGTTAAACAATTTGAAAACAGGAGAAGTTTGATGAAAACCGTTTATGAACCGTATTTATACAACGGCGGAGTTTACAAACACGGACAAGTTATCGAGCTTATAGAAGACGTAGGCGGATTTATCGTAAACAAGGTCGTAACTGTAGCCGAAGTCGACATGGATATGATTCTTCCAAGAGAAGAAGCGCCTGTTATTGAAAAATTTGCGGAAACGCTCTTGGGAAAACTTATAAAATCCCCGCTAACGGGAATTGAAATTGCTGTAGTGTCGCCGACACTTGCTTCTCACCACTTGCCGCACTCGGCTTGCGATATTGCAGAATATTTAAGACACCCGGGAGCAAAAACGACGATGATCGGCTTAGCTCGCGGAATGGGAAGAAGAGTTGCACTAAACGACGATTTTGAACGAAGACTTATAAACGAACATGATATTGCCGTATTTGCACTCGGTTCGTTTCGAGATTGTCTCATGAACAAAAAGCCGAGGCTTTTTGAAGGAATAGAAATTCCGATAGTAGTAACCGGAGGGCCTGACGACTTAACAGAAAAAGACATTCCCCGAGCAGACGTTTACATCGGAAATCTTGGAAGATCTTCAAGCCGTTTAAGAAAACCCGGCGACATAAACGCACTTGACGTGATGAACGAAAAGGTGAGCGAATTGGCAGACAAAATGCGTGAAGATTTAGCAAAAGATCCTCCCGCTGTCCTTCCGGCAAGAGTTATGAAAGAAATTGAAAACCAAGTGCCGGAAGTCGCAGAATCGCTTGCACCGTCAGCAATGACTTTGAAATTGACAGGTGTTCGAGTAAAATTGCCGTATGACAAGTATGCGGACAAAATAAAAGACGTGGAATTCGAAGAAGGCGTTAAATTAACGGATGTCGCCGACATCGTCAAATCGAAGATGAACGACTACATTTTAGTAAATATAAAGCCAAAATCCGAAATCGGATTTGAGATTTGAATATTTGATTAAATTGATAAAAAGGTGTATAATTCGATGGACATAAAAGAAGGAAAAGAAGAAGAAAATAAAGATATGGAAGATCTAAAAAAAGACAGGCTGCCAACAGGCTCAAAATACAGACCGTACTACACATATATGAATGAAAATAAAAACGAATCGGATTCGTTAAAAAAAGATAAAAATGTCGATATCGATAAAAAAATTGAAGATATCGTAAATGAAAAAATAAAAGAAGAGAAAATTAGAGAAGATAGAATAAGAGAAGAAATACTAAGGGAAGAAAGATTAAGAGAAGAAATACGAAAGGAAGAAAAGTTAAGAGAAGAAAGAAGAAAAGAAAGAATCGCATTTGAAAATTCGGAAAAAAGTAAAAGTGTTAAAAAGCCGAAAAAAAGAAATTGGTTTTCAAGAAATAAAATTTTTATTTTTTTAGGATTCATTTTATTATTAGCAGTAGTTTTGTTTGCTGCCGCTTTGTTCAGTCCTTCGGATTATTTGCCCGGAACGGGACCTAAAATTGCCGTTTTAAACATTCACGGAACGATGATTACAGGTGAAGGTGCATACGGTTTCGGATATACAGGATCTGACACTTTATGTGCTTTAATTAGAAAAGCCGTTGATGAAGAAAAAGTTGACGCAATTGTGTTTAGAATTAACAGTGGCGGCGGAAGCGGATCTGCGGCCGATGAAATCGTATTTGAAATCAATCGTGCAAAAGAAAAAGGTGTGATAATAATATCCACAATCGGAGACGCCGGAGCTTCTGCAGCATATTGGGTTGCATCTCAAAGCGATTACATTTACGTTACAAACAGCACAATTACAGGTTCAATCGGTGCAATCGGGATGCATGAAGACCATTCAAAAAAACTTGAAGAAGAAGGCGTAAACGTAACCGTTTTTAAAAGCGGTCCGTTTAAAGATATGGGCTCCCAACACCGACCGTTAACCGATGAAGAAAAAGAATATTGGCAACAAATCGTAGACGACATGAAAAACAACATGGTAAGAGAAGTTGCAAAAGGCAGAAACCTTGACGAAGGATACATACAAAGCCTTGCCGACGGCCGAATAATAACAGGTCAAAAAGCAATAGAACTAAAACTCGTAGACGAAATCGGAAACTTCTATACAGCTTTGGACAAAGCAAAAGAACTCGTCGGAAAAGAAGGTGAGCCGAATGTTTTATACATGGACAAAGTATCTCTTTCATCACTAATTTTCGGAGCCGAATCAAAAAATAACGAAAACACAAATTTAAACGAAAAAAGTAACAGCAGCAGTAACGAATCAAATGAATCGGAAATTACCGATATAAAAATTCCGACCGTTTGGATGAAAGCTTTTTAAAATTTAAAAAACTGAAAACTTTGGTTTAAATTTTGAAAACATGAAAAGTTTTAAGGTTTGAAAACTTCATTTAAATTTGAGTTTTAAAACCTTAATAAAAGCGACTTTGTCGCTTTTATTAAGGTTTTTGTTTTTCTTTTTTTTATTTTTTTTACTTTTTTATTTTTTTTATTTTTTATTTCTTTTTTATTTTTTTCCTTCTTTATTTTGAATTATTACTTGACGATATTGTCTCGTCGGCAGTTTCGGAATTGGATTCCGTTTCTGCCGAAACCAAGCGACCGTTAGTTTTATTCACAATTATTTTTCAAATTATTCTATTTATTTTTGCAATTATTCTATTTATTTTTCCAATTATTCTATTTATTTTTCCAATTATTCTATTTATTTTTCCAATTATTACGTTTATTTTTCAAATTATTACGTTTATTTTTCTACATAAATTTCATCACTTATGATTTACCACACAATCCGACAATCCAGTAATTTCGACGATATCGCTGTTGTCGGGGCTGTAGATTATCATTTGTCCTTTTTTAAGGTACGGAATTTTCTTTTCGTATTCTTTCGGAACTTTTACCGAATTAATTGCAGCATCGTTATTTAAGTTCAAAATGATTTTAGTGTTTACTTGTTTTAAAATTTCAGGTTGAATGTCTTGAGGGTCCTGCGTTATCAAGAAAAGACCCAAACCTTCTTTTCTTCCCTGTTTTACGGCTTCCGCAAATTTGTGTATGATTCTTTCCGATTGAACACTTCCGCCGTCTTTTGATAAATATCTGTGCGCTTCGTCAAGTGCCAAAATGACGGGTGTGTCTTTTATTGTCTCATTTCCCGATGTGCTAAGCTTGTTGTCAACTATAATTGACATAATCGTTAAAACGATTAAATCGCGAATTCTGGGAGATGAAATATATTCTGTCGGAAATACGCTTATTTGTCCGGGTTTGAAAACGGATTCGAAAATCTCTTCAATCGGCTGTGCCGATTGGTCAAAGAACTTGTCAAAATCGGAAATTAAAACTTTTCTTAAAATTGCATCGTAAGAGGATTCATGAATTTTTCCTTCTTCCACATAACCTTGTTTACGAACCGGATTTTCCACAAATTCTTTAAAACTTTTGTATTTAGGAATTCCGTTTATCTTTCTTTCATATTCAAAATAATCTTCAATCAGTTTCTCAAGGCCTAATTTTTGCGGCTCGGAAAGCTCGGCCGTCTCCATTATCCAAGGATTTGATTTTATGTACGAAAAGGGAATCGTAAAAGATTTTTGAACGGCTTTTGAGCGCCCCGTATATTCCTGACCGGAAACTTTCGTTAGAAACGTAAATGTATCTTTAAAGCCGCCGTACGATATATTTTCAGAATCGAAATTGAATTTTTTATGGGAATCCAACAATTCGTTGTCTTCAATCATTTGACAATATTCGTCTTGAGGATCCATTATTACAAGGCACGGTTTCTTTTTTATCGATTTGTCTTTTCGAAGCGGATAGGTATTATCTTCCTCCATGAACTGCCTTAAAATATTTTTGGTCAAAAACGTCTTTCCGGTGCCTGTGCTTCCGCAAACTAAAACATGTCTGAAAATTAACGGGTCTCCGATTGAATAATCGTTTCTCAAATAATAAGGAACCGTAGGCGGAACATTGTTAGTTTTAACGGTTTCTCCTCCAACACTTAAATGTCCTAAAAAAACCCCGGCACTCGGAATATTTAAACCTGTTTGAATCATAGCTTTGTCCGATACGGGATAAATAGGTGAATTCGGTTTAGGAATTCTGTCAGCCATCCTTCTTTGCAAAACACCGTCTTTATTTTTATAAAGAATACAAATCGGTTCGATATAAATTAAAAACTTATAATCAAATTCGTTCGTCCTGTTAATTCCCGAGCCAAAAATTACTCTGTTTGAATGAATTTCAGTCGCATCGTCAGAAAAATATTCCTGACGGTATTCGATTTTAGAAATTTTCCCGAACAAAGATTCATCATCGAAATACGGTACCGAAATGTATGAACCGAGACGAATTAAAGAACGTTTCTCAGAAGAAATAAAACCTACAATCGATGCACCGTAATCATTTATTTCAAGCTTTTCAACACCAACCGTTACAATCCCGTAAGCCGAACCCGAGTCGGACTCAATCGATTGAAAATCGATTGAGTCCAAACCGATTGAACCTTCCGTATCTGAAAACTTATCGGAATTAAACTTAGAATCAAGTGAACCCGAATAAGACTTTAAGTCAAGTGAATCGGAATAAGACTCCGAATTAAAAGAATCGGAACCGAAACCGCTTTCATTTAAAAGTTTTTGAACTTTTCCGGCTAATTCGTCAAGAGATTCTTTTTCAAAATCATAATCATTAGGCATAAAACATCAATTTCCTTTTTTCATTAATCCTTAATATTTCTTCCCAAATATTTCATCTAAATATTTCGTTTAAATATTTCTTTCTCAATTAATACTAAATATTTCATCAAAAAAACTTCATTTTTATAACTCATTCCCAATATTCGTCCAAATCTCCCCAACGTATCAAATTGTAATTTGTATCGATATTTAGCACTTTAAACATCGATTGAACCGTATTTTTCTCTAAAACGCTTATTTTTGCAATAGAATCTGCTTTTGAAAGTGTTTCCGGAATTGAATATAAAGAAAGTTCAAAGAGCATTTTTCCCGTTATTTTTTGTCTCATATCTTCAGACTTTATAAGCCCGTAAGGGCATTCTATTTTAAAAATAATGCTTTTGCCGTCGATTACGGTATGAACGATAAAAAAGGAAAGCGCATAATCTTCGGGTTCGTTTTCATGATTTAGTTTACCATATACAAGAGGAGACGACGATTTTATTTCTTTTTCATAGTATTGATTAGGTTGAATAAACCAGTTTGTATAAGATAATTCATCCGATTTATTTAATGCCGTTTTATATTTTGAATTCGCTCTTGTGTTTGATTTTTTGGAATTTATGCTTACGTTCGGTTTTTTGGAATTTACGTGTTCGCCTTTAAAATCGTCTGATTTTAAAAACGCTTTAAACATTTGAGAATCGGAAGACCAAGGTACTTTTTTGTAAATGCCGTCTTCTTTAAACATTTCATTGAGCGCATTTACGATTTGAACGTCTTCGGGATTTTTTACAAAACCGACAACAGGAATTTGTGTTTTTATATGAAAATCGATTATATCTACATAATTTTGAAGAATTTTTTGTGCCGTTTTGTCGTGTCGAATCAATATATCGTCGGACGGAACGCTCATCCAATACATAAGCTGTTTCGGATATAAGGGGCCGTCCATAATTAAAAAGCCGTCTTTTTTAAATTCGTTTTGAATAAAAAGCATATGTTCCGATTCGGAATAATAAAGTGCAACGTCATGCACCATCCGCGCTATTCGTTTTTTGAGAAGAGAAGAGTCGATTGAAATTGTTTTGCTTCTGCAGAATCCTTCATCAAATACGTTCCATGTGCTTTCTTTTAAAAAAGAAGAGTCTGATTTTGAAGAAAAACCGGAACAAACTATCGTTCTTTTTCTGTGAAGATCCAAATCGCTCGGAGTAGACGCTATTGCACAATGACAAATATCAACAAAAAGGCCGCAATCAAATAATAAAGGATTTGTGCTTCCGCTGTCGCATGCGTAAATTACTTTAAACGGGTCTTTTGATTCATCCGAAGATTCGATCAATTTCCTTTTGCTAATCGAATATATGCTTGGAAATCCTATCGATTTTAAAATAACTCTGCCTTTGTTTTTAAGCTCGGTAAGCTTCAAAAACAGATCGTCCAACGATTCGCTGTCGGTTTCGTCTCCAGCTGTTTTTTCTACCGAATTTATTATTCTGAAAATTTCTTCTATGTGAATCGGTTCAAGAGTAATTTTTACACGCTCCCGAAAATAATTTCCGTCATTTCTTTTATTTGTTTATTCATTTTTATTTCCGTTTAATTCTAAAACCTGATTTTGTGTTGGGGTCTGCATATTTCATAACTTTTCTTACTTCTCTGATTTTTAAATAATGATTTATTAAAACGGCAAACGTTAAAACGCCCAGAATCAAAAACGTAATCGTCATATAAAGCGGCAAGTTTTTGTTATAGTACTGAACTGAAACACCGATTGCATCTTCCCAAACCATAAGAATGTCGTGTTCTTCCGGGCGCGTAAGCGTCATTGATGGCGAGGGAATCGGTCTTCCGAATACGTAACTTCCGGTCCTTTTGTCATCCGGAATTGAAATTTGTATATGTCTTGCACCGTCATCTACCATTATTGAATTTTTGCTGTTTTTAAAAACTGTCGTGTAACACAAATAGCCCGATGTGTTGTATTTGAAATAAATATTGTAAGACGAATTCGTTTTGGACTTTCGGATTTCATAAGGTACGTTTGAAATTTCCGGATTTTCGGATAAGTCTTTCAAAGAAAAATAATGATTTTTCGTATCTTTGTTATTTATAAAAACCAAGTTTTCAATTTCGGATCCGCCAAACATATTGTTTGCGTCCGACATTAACTTTACAACTCTTTCATTTGAAACCGTTCTTGTTACAAAAATACGTTTAGTATCCTTATCGACTTTATAAAAACCCGCAGGAACAATTTCGTTTGTAACGTTTACAAAACCTGTTGTCCTTTCAGTCAAAACGGCAGGCTCCGCCGGCAAATAATATATTTGCTTAATATCTTCGATAGACAACGGTTTATTGTCGGGTTCGTCAGGTTCCGGCATTAAAAAATTGTCGATTACAAAAAACGACAAAGAAAAAAATACCAGAGAGAATATTATGAATACAGCTAAAATCAAAATATTATTTTTAGACATGTGCTACTCTATAATTCTCAAAATTATTAAAGCTATTGAATGAATTAAAAAAAAGTGAAACTAATAAAAAGTTTTTATGAAAAAAAATCGGAAAACGGCAAGAAATACCAATTGACAAAGTTTAAAAAAATCGGCGTTTTAACGCCGATTTTTTTAGACTTATTCGCATTTAGATTTATTTATTTATTTATTTATTTATTTATTTATTTGTTTATTTGTTTGTTTATTTGTTTGTTTATTTGTTTGTTTATTTGTTTGTTTATTTATTTTTAGATTTGTCCGACAGTTTTTAAATTGTGTTTGTATCCGAGTTTTTCTAAAGAATCGATAATTTCGGTATATGCAATGAACACTTCTTTGTACATCGTATTTTCGTCATCGGTTGTTGGCTCTGCCGCAACCCAAATTTCCGATTCGTCCTTTCCTCTTGTAATTCTCGGACATGCAAGCATGTCGTTGTGTGTTAAACGGTAAATTGAATCTTTTCCGGTTGGAGAGATCCATACGTTTTCATGAGATTTGCGAAGGTCGTCTGAAAATTTGAACCAATCGATGTTTTCGGACGATTTAATTTCAAGCTGAATTTGTGTTCTGTCTCCTGACGGGTCTACGTTTGCGTATTGTTTGTATTTTTTATACATGTCGGAATTTTCGTCTATTTTTTTGGTTTCAGAAACTGTAAGCATATCGGCTTCTTCTTTGAAAAACGGTGCAAGTGTAATGTTTGAGGGCTTCGGTGTAATTAACGAAATACCTATGAAAGAAACGAGACCTAAAGTCATTCCTATCAAAACACCGTGACATTCAAACAGAAGAGCAACGTTTGGACCGTATGCAGCATTTGCTAAAGTTGCCATGCTCTCGCCGCTTCCAACCAAATAAACATCGTATGCGCACAATAAAATCTGTACGACTCCGCCGATTAAAATTGAAACGGTTGCACCTTCTTTTGTTGCACGCTTCCAGTAAAGACCGCCCATTAACGGGAAGAAATAGGCAGCTGTTGCAATGTAAGTTGCAATGTGTACAAAGCCTAAAATGTTTATCGGCAAAAATGAAAGAACCGTAGCACCGATGATAATTATTAAAACGGAAATACGGTTTACACGTTTCATGTCGTTCATCGTTGCGTCCGGTTTTATATATCTTTGATAGATGTCACGAGAAATACATGAACCGCCCGATGTTGCAAACGTGTCGGTACACGACATTGCGGCAGCAGTCAAACCGAGCGCTGTAAAAATAACAACGATAGGAGAGAAGGAAGACATGAAAAACTTAAGAAGAGAAGCTTCTGCAAGTGAAAAGTCCGTTATTGCTTCAGGGTACAGATATCTAAGAGAAATTCCTGCAATAAAACAGAAAAGACCGAATATTAAAAACATTAGAAACGCACCGAAGAAGAAACCGTTTCTTCCTGATCTCTCGTCACGAGCGGCCCATACTTTTTGCCATTGGTCGTTTTCACTAATAAACCCCGGCATTATCGCAACCATAAATATAAGTGCGAGAGGAATTCCCATTGAAAGCGGATTCCACCAACTTGAGGGAACAGATTCCGTGAAAAGTCCGGTTAAAGAAATCGTATTTTCCACATTTCCAAACATTCCGGTTGCAAATCCTAAAGTTGCGATTGCACCGAAAATTACAACGGAAGCTAAAAGAATGAATTGCAAAACATCTGTCCAAATTACGGCGGAAAGTCCTCCAAGCAAAACGTAAGCCGAAACGGCTAAAGCGATAAGCAATGCTGCATAAATCGGCTCAAGTCCGAAAAATACGTTAAAAATAAGAGAAAGACCGCTTATATCGGCTGCTGCGAAAAGCATCATAATAATCATGATAAGAATCGCAACGGGAGCTCGTATAATTGAAGAATAGCGTTGTTCTAAAAGTTCCGGTTGAGTAATTGACGGAAGACTTTTTATCTTTTTGACAAGAAGACCGATAACAATCAAAGCAATAACATTCGGTGCGGCAAAAGTCCAAATGGAACCCATACCGTCAACTAAATAATATGCAATTACCGACAAAATCCCTCCGCCGGTAATCCACGAAGCTGCTGCGGAAAAACCGATCGGAAGCGGTCCGATTTTACGTCCGCCCAACCAAAAATCGGTGACCGATTTTTGCTTTTTGCTGAAATAATAACCGATTGAAAGCAATACTGCAATATATACGGCTAAAAGTATAATAAACATATAATAATAAATTTTATCCATAACAATCAAACCTTTTAATCATATGATATAAATTAATATCAAATTAATATAGGCTTAATAAATGCTTAATAAAAGCAAATATTTAAAATGCCGTTAGTAAATATAAATTTAACGGAAAAGAATAAAAAAGAACAGAATATAAATTGCTTTAGAATATCGTTTTTTACTAAAAAGAAAAATTAAATGAAAGTAAAGTTTACTTTCATTTAATTAAAATTGATTTATGAATCGATATTAAACCGAAATTTCGATATTAAACCGAAATTAATCAATATTAAATCGAAATCAAATCGATTTAGAGTGAAATCATGCACTTTTACCTTTGATTTTCTTCAAACTTGAAAGGCTTTCACGTTCCATTTCTTCAAGGCGAAGCTTGATGAAAGAAACAGACTCTTCTAGTTCGGGAATTACTTTAAATTCAAGTGCATTTACACGTCTTTTCGTTTTTTCAATATCGTCGAGTAATCTTTTCATAGTCGTTTCCAATTCGGCGGCGACTATAATTTTTTCGACCAAAATTTCATAGGTATCGGCGGCTTCATCGATGTAAGCGTTTGTACCGACGACACCATATCCTCTCGTGTGGAGTTGCTTGTGAACGTCAGATCCGCGTATTTCAGGAACGACAACACCCATAATATTTGTGTTTTTAAGCTCTATTGAAGGAACCACGTTTACTGAAAAAGAAGCCGATTTAAGAGCAATCGACCCTTCCACGGCAGAAGCCAGGTTGGATGCCAAAACAGCATCCTCGTAGGCTTTATCCAATTCCTCGCGTACGTTTCTGGCTTTATCGAGAATTTTAAAAAATTCCATGATTAAACCGTCACGTTTCATTTTCAGTAATTTGTGACCGTTTTTAGAGAGCTTTATTCGTTTTTGAAGTGCCTGAAGTTCGGAACGAGTTGGCTTAACATCTTTCACGGCCATAAAAATCACTCTTCCGCCGGTTTATCCGGATAGTATTTATCAATAATTTTGTTATCGATTCTTCCGAGATAAGATTTCGGAAGACTTCCGAGAATATTCCATCCTACAGTAAGAGTATCTTCAATGGTACGGTTTTCATTTCTGCCTTGACGTACGAATTGGTCTTCGAACAAATCGGCAAATTCGAGAATCTTTTTATCACGTTCCGATAAAGCTTCTTTACCGACAATTGCAACAAGACCTCTTAAGTCACGCCCTTCGGCATATCCTGCATACATCTGGTCGGAAACCGCTTTGTGATCTTCACGAGTTTTTCCTTTTCCGATACCTGCATTCATCAAACGTGACAAAGAGGGCAAAACATTAATCGGCGGATAAATTCCTTTTCTGTGAAGTTCACGAGAAACTACAATCTGGCCTTCAGTAATATATCCCGACAAGTCAGGAATCGGGTGAGTAATGTCGTCACCGGGCATTGAAAGAATCGGAATTTGAGTAACTGATCCTTTAACGCCTTTAATGACACCTGCACGTTCATAAAGACCTGCCAAATCGGTATACATGTAACCCGGATAACCGCGGCGACCCGGAACTTCTTCTCTGGCCGAACCCATCTGACGCATTGCTTCACAATAGTTTGTAATATCCGTTAAAATAACCAATACGTGCATATTGTGTTCATATGCGAGATATTCCGCAGCCGTCAAAGCCATTTTCGGCGTAATTAAACGCTCTACTGCAGGGTCGTCTGCAAGGTTTAAAAACACGATTGCACGTTCAAGTGCACCCGTCTTTTCAAAGTCGTCCATAAAGTATTGTGCTTCTTCGTTAGTAATACCCATAGCGGCGAAGACTACCGCAAACTTTTCATCAGAGCCCGGAACTTGCGCCTGTCTTGCAATCTGAAGCGCAATTTCGTTATGAGGCAAACCTGATCCTGAGAAAATAGGAAGTTTTTGTCCTCTAACGAGTGTGTTAGTTCCGTCGATCGTTGAAATACCCGTTTGAATGAAATCTTCCGGCTGATCGCGAGAATAAGGATTCATTGCGGCACCGTGAATATCCATCATTTTTTCAGGAACTATCGGCGGACCGCCGTCTTTGGGTTCGCCCGAGCCTGAGAGAATTCTTCCCAAAAGGTCGATTGATGCGGGAAGTTTAAGCGTTTCTCCGGTAAATATAACACTACAATCTTTGTTTAAACCGGAAGTTCCTTCATAAACCTGAACGACTACGATATCGTCCGATGTATCGAGAACTTCTCCTCTTTTCACCGTACCGTCCGGAAGTTTTATGTGTACAAACTCACCGTAGCCGATAGGCTCTGTTTTCTCAACAAAAATCAAAGGACCTGCGATTTGATTAATTGTTTTGTATTCTTTAACCATAATTAGTAGCCTCCGAGTGTTGAAAATTCTTTTTCCATCTGATCCATAACAGGACCGATCATTGAGTCAAAGTTTTCTTCATACTTCAGTTTGGCAAGCTCGTCTTTTGACGAAACGTGGAGAATATCCGACACTTCGACATTTGATTCAAGAGCTGCTTCCGCCAATTCATTGTATCTGAGAATACCTTTAAGCAACTTGTATTGTTTATCAAACGAACAATACGTATCAACCGGATGGAAAGAGTTTTGCTGCAAATAGATTTCACGAAGCATACGTGCAACTTCAAGAGTGACCTGCTGATCGTCAGGAAGTGCATCGGATCCTACAAGCTGAACAATTTCAAGCAATTCGGATTCCGCTTGGAGAATTTCCATTGATTTACCTCTTAAATCGTTCCAATCAGGAGCAATATTTTCTTCATACCACGGGCTTAAAGAATCCATATAAAGCGAATAACTGTTCAACCAGTTAATTGCCGGGAAGTGACGTTTCTGCGACAAGCTCGAATCGAGCGCCCAGAATACTTTTACGATACGAAGCGTACCTTGAGAAACGGGCTCTGAAATGTCCCCTCCTGCAGGAGATACCGCACCGATTACCGTAATTGAACCTACATCATCGTTAAACGTTTCAACGATTCCTGCACGTTCATAAAACTCTGCAAGTCTTGATGACAAATAAGCAGGGTAACCTTCTTCACCCGGCATTTCTTCAAGACGTGAAGAAATTTCACGCATTGCTTCTGCCCACCTCGAAGTCGAGTCGGCCATCAAAGCAACGTCGTATCCCATGTCACGATAATATTCGGCAATCGTAATTCCCGTATAAATTGAAGCTTCACGAGCAGCTACCGGCATGTTTGAAGTGTTTGCAATCAAAACGGTACGTTCCATTAACGGTCGACCTGTTTGAGGATCTTCGAGTTCCGGGAACTCGTTTAATACTTCCGCCATTTCGTTTCCGCGCTCACCGCAACCGATATAGACTACGATGTTTGCATCACTCCATTTTGCCAACTGCTGTTGTGTAACAGTTTTTCCTGAACCGAAAGGTCCCGGAATTGCAGCCGTTCCGCCTTTTGCAATCGGAAACATCGTATCAAGAATTCTTTGTCCGGTTACAAGTGGCGTTTTCGGTGCCATTTTAAATTTAACCGGACGCGGATTTCTAACCGGCCATTTGTGGCTGAGTTTTAATTCTGTTCCGTCTTCCATTTTTCCGATTATGTCGACTACGGTAAACGAACCGCTTTTTATTTCTTTAATTTTACCTTCGTTTGCGTTTGGGGGCAAAAATATTTTGTGCAAAATATTTTCAGTTTCCTGAACGCTTCCAATCATATCTCCCGGTTTTATAGAATCTCCGGGGGATACACAAGCTTTGAAATCCCATTTTTTAGAATGATCAAGACCGTCTGCGGTAACTCCTCTATGAATGAAATTTCCCATTTCTTCTTTAAGGACACCCAACGGCCTTTGAATACCGTCGTAAATACTTTCAAGGAGACCGGGACCGAGTTCAACGGAAAGCGGAAGACCTGTGTTTTCTACAGGTTCACCGGGTTTAAGACCCGATGTTTCTTCATAAACTTGAACAACGGATTTGTCTCCCACAATTTTAATGACTTCTCCCATAAGTCCTTCATGACCGACTTTTACTACATCATACATTTTCGTATCAATGCCGGCAATAGTAACTACAGGACCCGCCACACGATAAATTTTACCTTTCACTTCCACAAATCAACACCTACCGCCTGTTTAATTTTTTCTCTTAAATTCGAAGAGCTGTCCCCGCCACCGCCAAGTGTGACAACGGTCGGTTGAACCGAGTCGTTCAATGCTCTTTTCAAAGATTCGGGCAGTATATTTACATCATCATTATGCATTATCAGAATTCCGACACTATCGTCTTCAAGAGCTGATCTTACTGCCTCATCGAGCTCAATTGATTCCGTATCATAGATTTTACGGATTCCTGCAAGACGAAAACCTGTTACAAAATCACTATTTCCGATTACAGATAATTCCATTAGATAATCACCAACTGTTCTTTGATCAACTCGTTGCTCATACCTACAGATTTTCCGCGAGCGATAATTCTTAAGTTGCGAACTTCATTGCTCTTATAAATCAAATACTCCATAATAGGAACTATTGAAACTATAGATTGAAGCGATTCGGACGTTACTTCTTTGAGGTTAAATTGAAGTAATGCGTTTTCAATATCGGTTAAATCAATTGTTGAAAAATCTTTATTTTCGACCAAATTTCGAAGTACGTTCCAGTAAGACGAAGACTTCAAGACCTCTACAAATTGCTCATACGAAGACTTGTACAAATCCTGAAGAACGTTTATGTTGAATTCGAATCCATTCTCGATTAAAAGATCGTTTATATCGGAAATTTGACTTTCTGATTCAGATTTTTCCGCCTTTTCCGCCAATTTCTCTTCAGAAATGAAGCTTTCCGCTTTTTTCAAACGGATCAATAAATTCAAATTTCGACCATCGATTTCCCTTTGAACGAAGCGATTGAAGAGTTTTCTGTCACTCGTAAAAGGATATCCGATAACCGAGAAAAGATTAGTATAATAAAACTTGTCAAGTTTATTTTCTATTTCCGGAAGATTGGAGCCGTCAAACGAGTCCAAAATAGGAGCATATTCCGTTTCTTTGAATTCTTTTAAAATTTCATCAAGACTTTTCTCAGACAAAGACGACAACAAAGTGTATCTCAAAGAACCGGCTGTAATTAATGCTTCTCTTATATCTGCCGGAGATATATTATGTAGTTTGCCGCGGAGAATCGTTTTTATATTCCAAATGTCGTATTTTTTAAGATACTCCTGAACCAAACCATGAGGATCGCCTTCAGTTATTCTTAACACTTTTTGAAAAGACGTCGCCATATTTCGATTCAGTGCATGCTCGATAAGGTTTGCGCCACTATATTCACGTGACAATTCTTCAATATCCGAACGATAATCGGTTTCGCTTATGTTGAATATAAATTCGTCCAAACTCATATTCAACAAACGGGGATACGAATCTCTCGGAATAAGCTTCACTTTCATTGCGCGTATACGAGTAACCGCATAAGGGTAATTCGATGAACCCGTGCTTCTCCTTTTAAGTGATGAGGCGTAAACGGTCGCCTTGTCGAATTCGCCACGAAACTTTTCAACATAGTCGTTCGATTCGGAAACTTCGACCGGACTCTCTTTCCTGTACATGTCACGCATGTGCAATCACCCGTCCAGGATATCGGATATTTGCTTTAAAGAGCGCTCATAAACTGCTTTTAATAAAACGTCGTATGTATAATCGAGACGTATTGTACCGTCATCGTTTTCAATTACAATACCGCCGAGACAATCGATATTTCCGCCGTATTTCAAAGATGAACGTTTGCGGACGATCTTTTCGGATTCTTTGTTTGAATAAATGACAGAACCCTCTGACTCGTACTTTTTAATAAGGGTTTTGAGATACTCTTCATTCTTATCGGCAGGCAGTGTTTTTATGGATTCCACGGTATCTTGATATACGCTGTCTAAAAGCTCTTTTCTTTTGTTGAGCTGAATGCGTTTTACTTCCAGATTTGCACTAGACAAAACCTGTTGGCGCTGATTTTCGAGATTTTCCTCTACAGCGGCAAGCCGTCTGCCAAGGTCTTCCCTTGACGTTTGTCTGGCTTCTTCCACTATTTGTTCCGAAACGGCTTTAGCTTCGGCTTCAATTCGGGAAACCTCTGATTTTGCACCTTCGGCAATATCATTTAATACTACTTCCAATCCCATTCTAACACCTTTAAAATATCAAAGGCGGAAAAAAATTCCGCCTCCGATTATTTTCCTTTTCAACTCAAATCAATAATGCAACTACAAGTCCGAAAATGACGATAGTTTCCGGCAAAACTGTAAGAACAAGTGCTTTACCGAAAATTGAGCCGTCTTCAACCATTGCGCCGATTCCGGCTGTTGCAATGACTTTTTGTGCCCATGCGGTTGCAAAACCTGTAAGTGAGATTGCTATTGCTTTTGAAAGTGCTTCTACTGCTTCTGTTGTTAATTCCATTACATTATTCCTCCGTGTATATTCTTTTGTATCCAAATGGATTGTACATCCGTCCCCCGCCGGAATAGTACTTGCCGAAAAATTCGACATATTGAAGCCTTAGAGCATGTAAGCCGGGGGCAATTATACTCAAAGCGCTATTAATTGTGTGCCCTAAAACAAACACGAAAATCGCGACAATTGTCATAAGGCCGAACCCACTGCTTGGAGACCATATCATCTCAAAAGCAATAGAGTTAACTGTAGATGCGATATATATCGATGACAAACCGACTGCAAGAATACGAGTATAGGAAAGCATGTTTCCAAAAAAGCCCGGGATTTCTATCGGACCCTGAATTCCTTCGCCTAAAAACAGCATTATTACTCCTATTATAAAGATTAATGCGCCTAAGACAAGAAGGATTTTATTATCGATAAAATAGCCCGCAATTGCGATTATTGCTCCGATTTGCATGACAAACCAGCTGCCTTTGGCAAAAACAGCTTCCTTTAAACCGTGTTGGTTCTTAAGGTTGAAAAATCCGATTAAGTAACCGAAGTTTAAATGTAAAAGACCAAAGATGACTGTTGCCAAGAGTATCGTATACATCAAATGTGTCCTGTGTATCGGGAACATGAAAAATTCTCCGGGAACTATGGACACGTCAAAAATAATTGTTTCAAACCCGGGGATTATACCCGGATAAGTTACCCCGTCTCCCGTATAGGAAGCAAGAGGCATACCCATAAACTCGCCGTATAAAAATCCGAAAATAAATGCGGATATTTGGCAAGCTATGAGGACGTTCATCATCGAATTAATTGCTTCTGATTTCAGGAATTTCTTTACTAATAAAGCTAACGATAAGAGAACAAGCGCATAACCCATATCACCTAAAATGAGACCGTATATCAACGGAAAAGACATCATCAAAATCTTTGAAGGATCTATTTCCGTATACACAGGGGGCGAGTACAAATCGACAACCCACTCGAAGTTTTTAGCAAAACCCTTGTTGTTGTGCTTGATTGGTACTTTTAACACTTCTTCTTCATCGCTTAGGTTCACTTCTTGCTTTTGTATGTAAACTCTGTTATCTGTTTTGGAGTTTACGGCCGCTGCAAGTAAATCAAACTGATTTTCGGGAACCCATCCGTCAATCACAAAGGCATTTTCCGATGTAGCTATTCTTAAGGGCAGTTCTGCTTTTTCACTTAAAATAGTAAGGAACTCATCACTTGCCATGATGAAATCGCCGTACTCTTCTTTAAGTTTTGCAATGTCTGCATCCAGAGTTTCAAGTTGTGTACTGACATCGGCTTTTTCCGCCTCAAGAGCCCGTAACAAATCGGACGGTTTACCTTGTCTGTCCGGAATACGCGATTCTCTGTATCCCAAATCGTATATGTAGCTGTAAACAGCTCTTTCATATTCTTTGGGTACAAAAAGAGAAAAAGTATGACCGGCGCCTTCATAGAGCAAATACGAAGAGTTTGTGATTTCACGTATGTGCTCTTCCGAGATTGGTTTTGAAACCGTTCCCGTGTAAGCCGCCAGAGTTTCATAACCGCTGTAATAATCCATGTTTAAATCGGATGATAAAAACGGTTTGAGCTCCTCCGATTCCGACTCAATTTCTTTGAGCCGGTTTTCAAGTGCGTTCTTTCGGGAATTCTTTTCAGAAATATCCTTGTCCAACTTTTCAAGACGTGTATTAAGCTCTGAGCTTAAAACATCGGTGTTGATAACCGCATCCGATTTGTTTACATCTAAGTAGTTGGAAATTGAACGAACCTTTACAAGCTTTCTTGAAACGTCTTCACCGTACCCGATCGGTTTTCCGATTTTAAAAAAAGAATCTTCGTCTTCCACGTAATCTTCAACATGATAAATGTTCAATTCGTGCAAAACATCAATTAAAGGCTCAAGATATCTCTTGTGCCCGGCCAAAGTAGCTCTGACCATTTTCTCCGGTCGGGTCATGCGTTTATCTCCCTCTCAAATTCCCCAAGTAGGTATTTCGTAGCTTTAGGAATATTTGATTGAGATTTCACAGCCAAAGACTCTGAAGCATCAACGCCTTCCTGAATAATGGAAGCTCGCATTTCCGCAATTTCCGCTTCACCTTTACGTGCCGCTTCATGTGCAGATTTTACGGACTGTTCTTCACCGTCATCGATTATTTGACGGGCAACAGACCTTGCTTTTGCGATTTCCGAATTACTCCTTTCGGCTGCAGCGTCGACAGCAATTTTTGCATCTTGTTCTGCCTGTTTGATTTCAGATAAGATTTCGTTGTTGGCCATGTGAATACCATTTCAATTTATTTAATATAAGTTACAAGTATAAATTCAAAAAGGTAACCTAAAAACTATAACCATATATTAATGGAGTTTACATTTCACCCTTAACAAAATGAAAGATTGAAACGATTAAAAAATATATTCAATATATTCAAAATGTTTTTGCATTTTGTTTTGTTTTTGTTTCGTGTTTTGTTTTGAAACGTTTGATTATATTTGAAAATCATTAAAACCTTTAATTCATTAACGGATAAAATTTAAACCGGGTCAATTATTGACCTGATGCAATCATAACAATAAACTATAAAAAGCTATAGCATAATGTTATCACGTTTTTTGCATATAAAAATGCAATAGATAACAGCCTTTAGGATATATAAATATATTGTGATTAAAAAAGCTAACATACAAATAAATCAAAAAATAAATCAAAAAATAAATCAAAAAATAAATCAAAAAATAAATCAAAAAATAAATCAAAAAATAAATTAAAAAATAAAAATGGAAAAAATGATTAAATGAAGGACTGTAAAAAAACACGCAGCAACCGTTAAAATCCTAAAAATGAATAAAACGGAACTGCCGTTAAAATCCTAAAAATCAACAAAAAAACGAACCCCTAGAAAATCCCAAAAGGCGCCGCACCCCAAGAAATAAAACGGGTGCGACCGTTAAAATCCTAAAAATTAGGAAAAAACGTGGCAACCGCTAAAATCCTAAAAATTAGGAAAAAACGTGGCAACCGTTAAAATCTAAAAATTAGAAAAACAAACCCGAAAAAATTCCAAAAGGCGCCGCACCGCAAAAAAAAAACGGGTGCAACATTTTTCCCAAAAAAAAACGAAAATCCGAATACGGGGTTCTCTTAAAAAATTAGAAAAAATAGATAGAAAAAATAGATAGAAAAATATAAAAACTAAAAGATATGAGAAAAAATGAGAATAAAAAGAAAAAGCGATAAATCGCTTTTTCTTTTTCTTTTTTCTTTATTTTCTTTTTTTCTCTTAAATTTACTGTTTGACTGTTTAAATTATAAAAATAATTTTATTCATTTTTTAAACAGTTTTTCCAGTTTGTATTTGTATTCTTTTGCCATACCGGATGCGACTTCTTTATAGTTTTGGGAGTTTGCCCCGCGAACGGACATTCCGTATACGATCAAACCGGCAAAAGCAATTATAAGAAGGAACACAAGGATCAAAAATACTATAAGTAATATTTTCAAATAGTACATAAAAGAAGAACCTTTTTCTACTGAAATATTACTAATTTCCGACGGAACCGAAACTGAATTTTCGCCTTCTGTTATGGAAATTACATATGTTCCTTCTTTTTTGGGCGTGAATTCAAATTCGACTGTTGTATTTTCATCGGGTTTTAAAGAAACTTCTTTCGATTTGTTGAAAACTTCTCCGTCTTCTGAAGATATTACAACTCTTACATCAGTTTTACCTTCTTCAACACCCTCGTTTGAAACTTTGAACATCAGTTTAAGTGAGTTGTAAGAAGTGGGAGACTCAGGATTAATTGAGAATTCGTCAAAAACGAATTTTGCGGCTCTTTCATTTACGAGAATAGATGTTTTTTCCGTATTGTATTTCGATTTTGATACGGAAATTTCAATCGTTCCGGGGTTGTTGAATGTGTATTCAACTTCACCGTTTGAATCCGTTTTAAGAGTTTGCCCTTCAATTGTAACTGTGGCATCGGATATTCCGGAGCCGGATTTTTCATCGGTCACACGAATTTTTGCGCCCGTTTCGGCATAAATCGAATCGGAAGGTGAAAGTGTAACTGACATATTTCCTATGTCTTCTCGAACGGTAACGCGGCGAGTTGTCGAGTTGTAGCCGTCTTTTTCAGCTTTGATATTGTACGAACCGACACGTTCCGGTTTATAAGTCAATTTACCTGAAGAATCCGTCTTTCCGATAAGTGTGCTGTTTTCATAAACAGATGCGTCTTCAATATAATTCGAACCCGCCTTTACCGTAACGGTTGCCGACTGCCCCAACAATATTGACGATTGAAGTGAAATTGACAAATTGTTGGTATCTTTCTTGTCGGTTTTTGTCGTGTTGTTGTGCGTAAACGGATAGAAGCGAAGTGTGTTTGAATCTCCTACTTTAAACGAAAGTGTAGTATTTCCAACTTCCATAAAGTCTACAGAGTCTCCTGCAGACAAAGTCAAACTGTCATCGTTTTTCAAAGTAATTGAAGATGCATCGGAAGAGTCAACTTCCATTTTACCAAACGAATCCTCTCTTTCAATTTTAGTTAATTTGTCAGATATTTGGAAAATACCGCGAACCGTAATAGTATTGCTTTCCGCTCCTTGGAAAATACTGTCGATGTAAAGAGCAATGTAGGAAACATCGTCGGTGTCCCCCATCTTCTTTTCAAAAGTAACAGTGCTTCCCGAACTAACCGTTTCCGAATCAATCGACTTGTTATTCTTTAAAAGCTCGAGACGAACCGTATCTCCTTTGAGATTTATATCGCTAATTTTAACAGTATAACCTTCTTCAAATTTCAAAGATTGTCCGGTTTTTAAATCGTATTTATCACTGTTGTCAATTAAAACTTTAGACAAATTGCCATCAGAGAGAAGACTTACTTCTTTTGCATTAATATTTGAGTTTTTCGTGTAACCTGCGAAATATTTCTCGCCCATGAAATTTATAACTCTGTAACTGCCCCATGCGGATTTAGAGAAATCAACGTCAACCGCTTGTGCTTTATAAACGAGAGATCCGTCGGAAATCTTTCTGGAACCGTCCCATTTATCAAAGTATAACATTTCCGTAGATTCAATATCGTCGTCAATGTCGTATGCCAAACCTTCAAAGTTGTAAGGCGTCCATTTTGTAACACGGCTTGATGCCGGTGCGTCTGCATCATAGACTGTTCCTCTCAATTCGAGTTTTGTTGTATTATTTTCAACAACTCTTGGAGCAAATCTAAGTTTTTTGTTGTTGTCGGCCACAATAAATTCAATATTGTCCATGAGTTTTATCGTGTTACCTGCAGAAAGAGTTATATCTTTACTGTTCTCCATTTCGATGAAAAATCTTCCGTTATTGTTTTTACCGTGGTCGGTAACTTCCATCGAACCGGATTTAAAGCCGTCTGAAATTACAATCGGCTTTGAAGAAAGTTGAAAGACCCCTCGAATCGTAACGGTACTTGATTCAGTTCCCTGAAATATACTGTCAACATTGACGACAATAGTAGTTATGTCTTCTCCATTTATCCTTTTAGTAAATGCACCTGTGCCTCCCGAAGACGAAACAAACGAACCTACGTCTTTTCCGTTTTCGAGTATCGTAAAGCGTGCACTGTCACCTTGGATATTGATATCGTCTACTTTAAGTTTATAACCGTCGCTTAAGTTTAAGGATTGTCCGACTCTAAGGTCGTGTTTTTCATTTTCATCCGTTAAAACTTTCAGAATAAATCCTTCACTTAAAATATCTTTTCCTTCATATTCGAAATTTGTATTGGAAGTATAACCTGCAAAGTAGCGATCAGCCATGAAACCGATTACATCGTACGAACCCCAAGCAGATCTTTCAAAGTCTACAGGAACTGATTGCGTTTGATAAACAAGTTCCCCTTCTCTGATTTTTCTATCTGAACTGCTCAAACCTGGGTGTTTAAGGACCATGCGTTCAGTTCCTTCTCCGGTATCGATATTATAATAGAATCCCGAAAATGACAAATAATCCCATGTAAATTCGTCGGAACTTTCACCTTCTCTCCAAATGCGGTCTCCTGTACTCGGAACGGCAGATTTGGTTATAGAGAGATTCCATTTCAATTCGCCAACAGCGCCACCTGTTCCTTTTTGTGTTGCTTTTGCAACAAGGACAAATTCTCCTTCGGTGTTATGAGATTGTGCAAATATTGATTTTCTTGCTTCGTCTTTCGGATTTTTGGGGAATTCTTTGACGAGTTTGTTGTCTTTAGTGTAAAGATACCAAGTAAAAGTCGAATCGACAGTAGTTACTGCATTGACATTGATTGCAGCTCCGGGACGCAACTTTATAACAGCCGTATTGGACGTCGATTTATCGAGGTCGAACATCTTTAAATCGGACCATTGTGCATAAAGAACCGTGTTTTTGTCAATATTAAAAGTTTTGTCCGGAGCGTAAGCCGTTCCGGTTCCGTCCGCTTTTGTATTCCAGCCGACAAATACTTTACCTTCGAGTTTGAAATTGTTGGCAAGGATTTTAACTGTCGAGTTTAAATCATATTTTTGGGGATCGGACATATTTCCGATTCCGCCGTTTGCGTTATACGACAAAGTATAAGACGTGGAAGCTTCAGATTGTTTGGAAGAAGTTTCAGATTCAATCGGCTTGAACGAAGGCTTCTCGGATTCAACCGGTTTGGAAGATGGCTCAGATTCAGAAGGAGCGGAAGATGGATCAGACTCCAAAGGAGCAGAAGATGGATCAGACTCCGAAGGAGCAGAAGATGGATCAGACTCCGAAGGAGCAGAAGATGGATCAGACTCCAAAGGAGCAGAAGGAGACTCGGATGCCGTATTTTCATCCGATGAACCGACCAAATCTTCCGATTCAACGCTTCCGCTTATAGAATAACTCAGGATGTTTAAAGAATCGTTTAAATTATTGTCTAAATCCGAAACACCGAGTGCGGGTATTGCGGCGAATGCTGTTAAAGACAACAATGCGACAAACAAGAGCACGAGATAAATCGGATTCTTCATAGATTTTGTCATAGAAATATCACTTTTTAATATTTGAATTGAAAATAAAATAATTTGAATTGAAAATAAAATAATTAAATAAATAATTAAATTTACATAATAAATAATTAAATTTACAGAAAAATGTTTATAATAGCATCAAATATAAACATTAAATGAACATACGTATTATCCGGTATATACAATTAATTATATTTGTTTACTAATATATTTAAGCAAATATTCAATAGATTTTGTTAAACATATAAATCATATAATCTGTTAGAGAATTAAAAGATTTTTATGCTTTTTTACTGAATATCAATTGGAATAAATATTATTCATGACTACAAAAAGTGCACATCATATAAATAGATTAATATAACTTCAAACAGAATTGAAGTTAATGACAATTGATGTGTGTTGATTTATATAATATTGTTGTTAAATAGCTTACGACAAACTCTTTTAATTTAAAAAGAAGAATACCCGTCGCATTTAAGTTTTTTTGAATTTCCGTCTTTTGAATGCAAATATATCCCGGAAAACTCGTCAGAAACTTGACCGATTATATGAATCGGACAAGGATATTTATGAGACATAAATGTCGGGAAATGAACAGGATTAAAATTTGCTATTTTTATTTTGTTTCGGCTGCCGGAAAAATCTTCAAGATTAAATGAAAAATTTGAAAACGTCTCCAACTTGTCCGGATTTATTGTAAACAAAAGCTCAAAATCGCCACCGCCAAAAAGAGCGTAATTGTATAAAACGGAATAAAAATCCGAGTCGGATTTTTTAGAATTGTCCGGATTTGAATTTTCAGAATTCAAAAGTCCCGCAAATTTTATCAAATCATCGGACAAAGGAATTAAATCTTCATATATTTTAAAACCTAAATTAGATTCCGAATACAAATTATAAAGAGAAATTGAAAGGCTGTCGCTTGTATCGGTCATGGAAGTCGCAATACCGGAATTTGCTATGGCTTTGCCTTCAAAAACACGAGGAACGGGCAAATAAAGATTATTTAAAAACGTGTGAAGGGGTCCGGTTTCGGTTTCTGTTTTGTTTGGGGTTCCGGTTTTGTTTTCAGTTTTGTTTTCGGTTTCAGTTCCGTTTTTGGTTTCGTTTTTGGTTTCGTTTTTGGTTTCATTATTGGTTTCGTTATTGGCCTCGTTATTAGTTTCGTTTTTCAAATACTCGTTGTTGGAAAAATTGCCTGATAAATCGTTTTTAAGAATAATATCTAGAGCAAGGGCGGAATTTCCGGGGAACCCGGAAACACAAATTAAATCGCCCGGGGCGGCACCTGAGCGAGTCAGATATTTGTTTTTGGAAACTTTTCCAATCGCCGTTCCGACAACAGTTAGCTCTTGGTGATTGTCGGTATCGCCGCCCGATACAAAACAATTGTAAACGGAATTACAATCACGAACTCCTTTTGCAAAATCGATTGCCAAATCTAACGGCAAGTCTTCAGGAAATCCGACATTCAATAAAAAACCGATCGGATCGGCACCCATTGAAGCAATGTCACTCAAATTTACTGCCGCAGACATCCAACCGCGTTTCCAATAATCCATATCGGCAGGAAAATCCGTTTTTTCACGAAGCATATCAGTTCCGCAAACAATTAATTCATCTTTAAAAGATGAAGTGTCTAAAACGGCGCAATCGTCGCTTTTACCGGAAAAAAAATCAATAGAACCGGAGATGTCGGAGGTGGAGGTGGCGGGGGCATCACAGGTATCGACGGTTTCGGTTGAAAACGGCTCAGGTATTTTGGAAAAAATAAGAGAATGTTCACCTCTTTTTGAAAATATTTTCAAAAAGAGTTCGATTAAACCTCGTTCACCGACCGATCCGACTGTCTTCAAAAAAATGCCTCACGTATTAGTTTTTAGTTTTTTATCTCACAGATTAATTTTTGTTGCAGATACAAGTTTTTTGCCACACATATAAATTTTTTGTATATTAAAATAGCGAAATAAGTATATATTATTGACTATTTAAGAGATATATTGTTAAAGATATCGTTAATTGTGATATTCTGATTGTGACATAAATTTTTAAAAAATATAAGACCAAACGATTTTCAAAGTAAATTGAAAATATTTATATATTACAGAAACATAAATTGCTAAATCCGAAGTCTACAAAAATAATTAAAATTAATTAAAAAATTAATTAAAAAATTAATTAAAAACTAATTTTAAAATCGGAAAATAAAAAATCCTGTGAAAACCGGTCGATAAATTGAAACGGCGGGGGACATATATGCAAGAAGTTGAAACTGAAACACAGACCATGGGACGAGACGAATTAATAGACAATGTCATAAAGAAACACGAAGGAATGCTTGAAGAATTTTACGCGGAGTACAAAGTATTGGACGAAACGGTCGGAGTATACGAAAGAAACGCTGAAAAATTAAAAAGCACAACACAAAAAGAGATAACAGATAAAGATATCTTGGATGAAAAAAAGCATTTCTTTGCAGCAAGAATTATAACGGAGCTTGAATCAATTCAAGATTCAATCAAAGATATAAAGCAAACCGAATTCGAATTTACAAAAAGAGATATTGAAGATATAATATCAAACATAAACTATTTGACATCTCCAAAAAATGTAGAAAACAGAGATGAAAAGAAAAAGTATTATGAAGATGCCGTTGCAGGAATTCGAGGACTTTACATAGACAAAGGAAAAGAAGAACAAATGCGGTCCGACCTTGAAACTACATATTCGTCATACAGCGGATTGGTCGACATTGTAGAAGATGAAGAAGAAATAAAAAGTAATTTGGAAAAAGCATCCTCCATGACTAATGAGAAAAAAAGATACGAATGGCTTAAAAGAAGAATAGAAAGCCATGAAGAAGCTTTGAAATATTGGAAAAGCGAAAAAGGAGGAGATGTTTAATGACAAAAGAATTACAAGCACAAGCAACGGAAAACATAGAAGATAAAACAATAACGGCGGAAGAAACATTTTCCGGAGACGAAGAAATAAAAACTGAGGATTCCGAGAAAATTGAAGAAGAAAAAGAAGAAGAGAAAGAGGAAGAAAAAGAAGACTCTACAGAAGTTGAAGAATCTACGGAAGTTGATGAAGATGTCTCGGACGAAAGCGAGGAAAGCGATACAAGTCAGCCTGTCGACTCTATGAAAGCTCAAATCGATGAAGAAGAAGCAATAATAAAAGAAGAAAAGGATATTGAGAAACATCTTGAAAGTATCAGGGCCGAAATGAAAAACATGACGGAAAACGAAATCAAGATAAAAACGAATTCCCTAAGAGATATTATATCAAGAGACGAACGCGCGCTTAGACAAATTTTCAAAGAAAACAGAGCAGGCCGCGAAGATATCGATGAGCTTAAGAAAAATAGAGACGAATTGAACGAAAAGGCCGCTGCTTTTGTAAAAGAAGCAAGAGAAGAAAAAGATAAAAGAGATGAAATAAACAAAAAAATTGCGGAACTTAAACAAAAAAGAGGAAGTTACGGAAGCAGTTCAAGAGAGACGGCCGACAAAATTCGGGAGATGAAAAAAGAAAGGGACGAACTTAACAAACTCTCGAAAGGAACTACGGAAAGTCTAAAAAAGAGATATAATAAAGATTTGAAAATATTTTTAGAACAGGATATTCCGTTGACGTATGAGAAAGACCTTTTCGGAAGGCTTACGAGCTACGAAGACAGAATCAATGCGTCTATCGAAGCAAACAAAATTCATGAAGAAATAAAAGAAACGTTTGCGGAAACTAAGAAATATGATGAAAAAGGAGACGCTCTTACAGAAGAAATAAAAGAACTTGCCGAAGTATCCCAAACTCATCATTTAAAAATGAAAGAGATATACAAAAAAGTCGACGAAATTAAAAAAGAAGCCGACGGATATCATAAAAGATTGACAGAAAAGTACGAACTTTCAAAACCGCTTCTGTCAAAAATAGATCCGTTAAAGAGAAAAATCGCAATAACAAGAAGAGAATTGGACGTATATCTCGAAAAAACAAAAAACTTTGAAGAAACGAAAAAAGAAGAAAAAATAGACAAAACACACATAAAAGCCAAAAAGAAATTAAAAGAAAATGCACGATTAAGTCTCGAAGATTTAAGTGTGCTGATAGAAAAAGGCGATATAAAATTTGAATAAAATTAAAATTAAAAACAAAAAAAAATAAATATAAAATAAAAAATAAATTAAAAAAAAAAAACAAATTAAAAAAAAAATAATATAAAAATAAAAATGAAAAAGTAACAAAAAAACGATTTTTATTTTTTATTTATTTGTTTTTTCCCATTTCAAAATTTCGAGTGATTTTGAAAGGGTGCTTCCTCTTTCGATTTCATCGAAAATTCTTTGTTCTCTTTTTTCAACTTCTTCTGATCTTCTTGCAATTTCGTATGCAATTTCTTTCGGGACTACAACAACGCCGCTGTCATCTCCTATTATGAAATCTCCGGGGTTTACCGTTTGATTTCCGCACTTAATTTCAGATTGAATTTCTCCCATACCTTTGGGCTCGCCGGCATTGGGAACTACATTTGATGCGAATACGGGAAAATCAATTTCTTTAATTTCGTTGAAATCTCGAATGGCGCCGTCTATTACGACTCCTTCTATTTTTTGTTTTTTGGCGCTAAGTGTTGCAAGGCCGCCCCACATTGAAATATTTTTATTTCCGCCATAAATTACTAAAACGTCACCGGGACCGGCTTTGTCAATTGCTTCAACAGGCTTTGCCCAATCTCCGCCGAGTGTTTGAACTGTAAAAGCTTTGCCGACTATTTTTTTTCCGGGAAAAATAGAATGAATTCCTTCCATGGCACCTTTTCTGTGCATTGCATCGGATATATTGGAAGTTGAAACTCGTTTAAAAATTTCAATTATTTCTTCAGTTCGGCTTTTTTTCTTAACCGTTTCAATTAAATCAGGCGCTTTTACGTGTTTTAGGATTTCTTCTGCCGATTTTTCAACATCGGCCGAATTTGTGATGTAAGAGCCGACAATGATTATGTCGGCACCGTACTTTACAGCCTGTGCCGCTGTTTCCGGGCGAAGGCCGCCTGCTACGGCAATTTCCAAATTGCTGTTTTCAGAAATCGATTTGAGAGATTCAAGCGGAGATTTCCCCGTCATCTGCTGGTCGATTCCGATGTGAACGTTTATAAGATCCACACCTAAATTTTCCAATTCTTTTACACGTGTTTTCGGATCTTTTACAGACAATAAATCGGCCATAATTCTGACACCGTATTTACGTGCCGATTTAAGGGATTCCGAGATTACGGAATCATCAGATGCGGCTAAAATAATTACGATATCTGCGCCCGACTTGGCCGCCATTTCAACTTCCGCCGCACCGGCATCCATAGTTTTCATATCGGCCAGTATTACGTTGTTCGGGAAGAGTTTTCTAAGTTCTCGAACGGCATTCATACCTTCACTTTTGATTAAAGGAGTACCGGCTTCAATCCAATCGACCCCGCCTGAAACGGCTTCTTTTGCAATTTCAAGCGCACGATTCAATTCCGCAACGTCAAGAGCGACTTGCACATGTATTGTTTTTTCATTGTTCATGGGAATCATTGTCCAATATTTTTATATTTACACTTATAACTTTGTTTCCGTCAACTCTTACTATAGTGAAAGCTAAATTTTCATGGACGATTTTCTCGCCTTTTGAAGGAATATGGCCGGTTTGCTCAATTAAAAATCCGGCTATTGTTTGAGATTCCGTAAGTTCGTTTAAATTTAAGCCGAGAAGTTCGTCAAGATCGTCCAAAAACATACGGCCGCTAACTAAAAATTCACTGTCGGAGAGTTTTACAAAACGTTGACCCGTCTCCGGGAGTTCGCCAGCAAGTTCACCGAAAATTTCCGCCGCCAAATCGTTTAAAGCAACCAATCCGGAAGTACTTCCGAATTCATCAACGACGATTGCAATGTTTTTAGAACGAGTATTCATTTCGTTGAATAAATCTGAAGCCCTTTTGCCTTCGTAAATAAAAAAAGGCTCTTCCATTAAATCTTCGACTTTGAAATCTTTCGGGTCACCTTCATATTTAAAGAAATCGCGAAGAATTAAAAAACCACGAATATCGTCAAGCGTTTCGGAATAAACAGGCAGCTTTGAATATGTGGTATTTTCAAATGTTTTTTTGATTTCAGAATAAGAATCGTTAATCTCAACTGCGACAATGTCAATGTGAGGAATCATGACTTTTTTTACTAAAATATCCATAAATTTAAAGACATTTGTAAGCATCTTTTTTTCGTTGCTCTCAATTACACCTTCTTCGTGACTCACATCGATTATAGTGTAAAGTTCGTCTTCAGATACCGTAACTTCGTTTTGATTGTCGATTCCGAACAATTTAGATAAACCTGATGTAAATTTAGATGTAAACCAAAGAACCGGCGACAACAGTTTTGACAAAAACAACAAAATACCGGAAGTTCTAAGCGTAACCGATTCACTAATTGCGGTCGCAATCGTTTTAGGTGCAATTTCACCAAAAAGCAATATAACTATAGTCATTACACCGGTTGCAACGGCAACACCCGCATTACCAAAAATTTCCAATGCAACAGAAGTAGCAATAGAAGAAGCCGCAATATTTACAACGTTATTTCCGATTAATATTACAGAAACAACCCGTCCCCTGTCGTCTAATAACTTAAGAACATTTTCCGCTCTTTTTACACCGTTGTCCGACAAATTCCTGATACGAATTCGATTTACGGACATAATCGCCGATTCCGACGCCGAAAAAAAGGCGGAGCACATTAACAAAAAGGCTAAAAGAATTAATTGAAATAAAACATATGATGACAACTAAAGAACACATCCGCGTTACTTAAAAAAAATAGTATGTGTTATAATAAAAATGATTAAATAAACACACTATTCATATTAATTCATATTAATATAATATCAAAATAACAAAACCCGGATTAATCCTTTATTTGATCAGCACTAAACCCTTTTTGCATCAAAACGTCTTTCATGCGACCAATGTGATTTCCTTGAAGTTCAATCACGCCGTCACGTATTGTGCCGCCGCATGCGAATTTCGATTTCAGATACGTTGCCAAATCCTGCATATCGATTTCGTTTGAATCCAAACCTTCTACAATAGTTACTTCTTTACCGTATCTTCTGCGATTTACTTTAATTGTGATTCGCTGTTGCTCTTTTGCAACCTCTTCACAAATACACAACTCTTCAGGCAAACCGCATATAGGACACACTCCTGTGCTCATTTTTGGAAATTTCCTCCGTATATATAATTAAAATGCTTTTTTAAATAATTTAGACAAATTACACAAATAAAAACAATCAAAAACAATCCGTTTTATAAACATAGATTAGATTATTATATAAGTATTATATAAGAATTATATAATAATTATAGATTGTATATTATCGGTGTATTATAATATTTATTAAATGTTATATATAACAGTATTCTACATATAAATTTATTTGTAAGTTTAATTCTTAAGCTTAATTATTAAGTTTAATTCTTAAATTTGCTAAAATTACTTATGATTTATTTATAATTATTTTTTAGTATTAACTTCGCTTTTTCTCAACCAATCGATATCGGATTGATAAAGTTCTCTTAAATCTTTTAAGCCCAAACGAAGCATTGCAACGCGGCTTACACCAAGACCCCATGCCAAAACCGGCTCGGTTATTCCGAGAGGCTCAGTAACTTCTTTTCTGAAAACGCCCGCACCGCCCAATTCGACCCAACCCAAACCGTCTATGTAAACTTCCGGTTCTACGCTCGGCTCGGTGTAAGGAAAATAGCCTGGTCTAAATCGGACTTCTTTAAAACCCATCTTTGTATAAAATTCTTTTAAAAGGCCTAAGAGATGCGAAAAGGTTATGCCTTCTTCCATTACAACTCCTTCAAGCTGTTCAAACTCGGGAGTATGGGTAGGATCTATTGCTTCTCTTCTGTACGAACGATCTATACAGAACGCTTTTACAGGACCTTTCGGGTTTTCAGCCAAATATTTGATTGTAACGGCCGTTGTGTGCGTTCTTAAAACGCTTTTTTTGGCTATTTCAGGATCCCATTTGCCGCCCCAACCCGAAGACATTATTTTTCCTCCGGTTTCATGCATTTCTTTAACTTTGTTTAAATATTTTGCGGGAAGCTCCGACGTTTCGTCCAAATGAAACGTATCCTGCATTTCTCTTGCCGGGTGGTCTTGGGGTTGAAATAATGCATCAAAGTTCCAAAAAGACGATTGAATGATATCGCCTTTAATTTCGGTAAAGCCCATTTCCAAAAATATTTGGCGCATTTCGTCCATTAATCTTTGGTAAGGGTGAATTTTTGCACCGTAAACAGGTTTTACAGGCTTTTGAATTTTATAAGGTCTGTAATATTTATCTTTCCATTCGCCGCTTAGTAATAAATCAGAAGTAATTTGATTAATTTCTTCTTTTATGTCAATTCCCTTTGAAACTAGAGATTTTCCCAAATCCGTAATCGATATCGTTCTTGTCGTATATTCACCTTTTTCAAGAAGTTTTCTGTTTAAAAGATTTTTTATCGTATCTTCAGATGCAAAATCTTCAGAAATTTCAAAAGAGGGAATGTCGGAATCACTATCCAATGAATTTTCATATAAGCTTTCAAGAACTTTTTCATCATCGTCTTTCTCAGGAAATTCTTTAAGCAACGGATAAATTTTCCCTTTTTCTATTTTGGCCCAGCCTTTTTTAACGACCCAGCCCGTTGCAATGCCAACTACCGACAAATCGACAAACGACCTTGCGTATTCCATAGAAACGGGCTCATTTATTTTGTTTATAAGTTGGCGTTCGGGAAGACCTGTTTCGGCATATATTTTCCCTTCCGCCGTTAAGCCGTACAAACTTTGAGTCTGTTCATCTACTTTTGCCAAACCTTTTTCTTCAAGAAGAAAAGCCGACTGCATAGAAGCATCTGAATTTAAATCGACCATGTCCGCAATTACGGACAACTCGGCTTCTTCCAACTCAAAAAGAGCTAAAAGAACCATTTTTTCGTTATTGGTTAAATCTGTTTGATCGACCATAATTTACCACTCAAATTCCTATTTCCAATTTCTAATTTTCAATTTCCAAATCCAATCAAAATACAATTTTAAAATATAATTTAAAATCCAATAAAAATACAAAACAATAAAATAAAAGATATCGGTACCAATCTCACATCTTTATTATGAACTCCGACAAAGTATCGCGTGCGCATTCTCTTTTTTCGGCATGTTCTTTTAAGAATAAAGTCATCCTTTCGGAAGCTTCCGATTTGCACGTGCCGCATAAGCGTTTCCCTGAGACGCATTCTTTTCTGATTTCTTCAAGCTCTTTGTCATCTTCGGAAAGATGGAAATACATGAGTTCGTAAACGGAGCAGTCGTCGGGGTTCCCGCCGAGTTCTTTTTGTTCTTCGAATGTTGCTCGGCCACCCGTTTTTGCGCGTTTTACTTTTTTTCCGCCGGAGGCGGGGTCGTCTGTTAAAGCGATATGGCTTTCAGGAACGCTGCTCGACATCTTTCCGCCCTGAAGACCCGACATGAATCGATGATAAGTTGAAGAAGGTTCCATAAAACAATATCCTCCGTTTGAAAGTTCCACTTCTTGAACGTGAGATTCTATAAGAGATTTTAAAGATTTGAACGATTCGGGTAATTTAAACGGTTCGGACGATTCCGAGCAATTGTTTTCAATGAAAAAATCAACGTGTTCTTTTGAAAGTTTTGATTTTATGTTTGAGCTGTCTGACAAAACCGCCTTTTGTATTGCCTGAAGTGTTCCGGCGACAGCATCTTTTCCTCTGACACTTATATATGGCAGACCTGATTTTGTATCATTTCTTTCTTCAACGTAAAACATATTCATCTTCGATGCAAGACCGCGCGTAAGCCTTATGTGCGGGTCCTGGTCCGCCCCTGCCGGAACGACAACGGGACACGGTCCTCCGAATTCTTCCAATTGAGGAAGCAAAATATCTGCCGCCTGAGTCGTAGTGCTTACCATATGCGAAAGGTGAGTTTCTCCTGCAAAACCGTAAATTGAAGACAGTTCGGAAAATGTGACATTTGTGCCAAGTTCAAATGCCAAATCTTTTACCGGTTGAAGGGCGGATTGAAAATAAAGTAAAGTTTTCTCAGGCTTTAAACCGAGTGCAATCAAACTTATAATATACTCATCAATTCCGATTTTTTTACATTTTTCCCATGAAAAATTACGAACCGCATAAGCTTCCATGTCGGCAATTCCGACAAACACTTCCGCACCTTGTTTTTGGTACCAAATAATTTGGTCCATAACCATTTTATGACCAATATGAGACTTTCCGGACGGCATAAATCCGTCGAGTACGGAAAATCGGGTTTTTGTCTTGATTGCATTTTCAATCGGTCCAAAATTTCGTTGGCCGAATACGATTCCGCGCCTCATATACCTATGATAATTCAAATCGGAATTTGTAACAAAAGGCTCAATTCCGAAATCATCAAATAATTTGTTATAATCGGCTAATCCTTGAGAACTCCAAGGATTTAAAGAATTCGTTTCCTTGTCCATGATATTCACATTAAAATTATAATTATGCTGTAAAAGTATACGTTTGTATAGACGTTTTTATAAACAGGCTTTATATTTATAAGCTTCTTTGTTTAAAGGTTTTTCGAAAAAAATAAAACGAAAATTAAACGAAACTGCCGCTAAAATCCTAAAGAGAATAAAATGTGAAAAACGAAAAAATCGTAAATAGGAACAAAACCGAAGCTCGGTTTTTTCTTAAAACTAAAAAAAAACGAATGCCGGAAAAAATATATTATGGGCCGGCGGACAAAAAAAACGGATGCGGGGTCGTATCATTTAAAAAGGAAAAGCCGCGTCGCGGCTTTTCATAAAAAAGAAGAAAACGAAAAAACAATATTGGGCCACCAACACCAAAACCGTAAAGGAAAAGAAGAAAACGAAAAAACAGAATTGGGCCACCAACACCAAAACCGTAAAGGAAAAGAAGAAAACGTGGAAGCTGTTAAAATTCTTAAAGTGAAAGGTACGACGTGGCAGCCTTTGAAATCTTAAACAGGAATAAAACGAAATTCGGGTTTTTAATGAATAATAAAAAACGAAACGCTAAAAATTTCAGAAAATGCGCCGCACAGAAAAGAAAAACGGAAAACGGAAATTTTTCTGTTAAGAATTAAAACCCGGAAAGAGGTTTTCTTAAAAAGGAATAAAACGAAATTCGGGTTTTTCATGAATAATAAAAACGAAATGAGGAAAAATTCTAAAAATGGACCGCACAGAAAAGAAAAACGGAAAACGAAAATTTTTCTGTTAAAAATAAAAACCGGGTGGGATTTTTTATAAAAAGGAATAAAACGAAATTCGGGTTTTTCATGAATAATAAAAAACGGAACGCTAAAAAATTCTTAAAATGCGCCGCACAGAAAAGAAAAACGGAAAATGGAAATTTTCCTGTTAAAAATTAAAACCGGGCAGGGGTTTTTATAAAAAGGAATAAAACGAAACAACAGTTGAAATATTTAAAAAGAAAACAGAGAAAAGAAAAGAAAAAAAAAGGAAAAATAGAAAAAAATAGAAAAAAATAAAAAAAGATAATAGGATAGATATAGATATGAAAAAGTAGCGAGGGATAGATTCGAACTATCGATCTACGGGTTATGAGCCCGTCGGGATCTCCTGGCTACCCCACCTCGCTTCAAAAACAAATCATATCAAAGATATACTAAGTACAAACGGCATAATAGTATATAAAGTTTTCCAAAGGAAAATAAATAGAACAAATAAAGATAAAATAAGAAAGATTAAAAGGATAAAAAAGATAGAAAAAAAGGAGGAGAAGAAGAAAAAGATAATATAAAAAATTATCCAATTCTTCTTAAAAGACAAGTGTAGACTTATTCTTATTCTAAATTAATTAATTTATGATTACATCATCGGTGCGCCGCCGGGTGCCGGTGGTGCTTGTTTTGCAGCTGCAATTACATCGTCGATTCTAAGAATCATAATAGTTGCTTCGGTTGCTGCTCCGATTGCTTGCGTTTTTATTCTAAGGGGTTCAATTACATTGTTTTCGTACATGTTTTCGATGCGCCCTTCGTAAACGTTCAAACCGTCACATTTTTTGTTGTTTTCGTGCGCCGCTCTCATTTCTGTGAGCATGTTAATCGGATCAAGACCTGCATTTTCCGCCAAGGTTTGCGGAATAATTTCAAGCGATTCGGCAAATTTCATGGCTGCAAGCTGTTCTCTTCCGGAAAGTGTTGATGCAAATTCACGAAGTCTAAGAGCGACTTCTATTTCTGTTGCACCGCCACCTACGACTACTTTTTGATCTTCAAGCGCAACACCTACGACACGGATTGCATCTTCGACAGCTCTGTCCAATGCTTCAACTACGTGTTCCGTTCCGCCTCTTAAAAGAAGAGAAACTGTTTTTGTACCTTCGCAACCGGTTACATAAATCATTTTTGAGCCGCTTGTTTCACGTTCTTCAACGAGTCCTGCTTTTCCGAGATCTTTTTCGGAAAGCCCGTCAAAGCTTGTAACAATCGGAGCACCTGTTGCTTTTGACAAACGTTCCATATCACTTTGCTTAATTCTTCTGGCAGCGATAATTCCGGCTTTTGCGAGATAATACTGTGCCAAATCGTCTATTCCTTTTTGACAGAAAATAACGTTTGCGCCTGTTGCCATTACTTTTTGAATAATTTCTTTAAGCATTGCTTCTTCCTGTTCGATAAAGCCGAGCATTTGGTCGGGTGCCGTTATTTTAATTTCCGATTTTGCTTCAGTTTTGCGATATTCTATAGGAACGCTTAAGAGAAGGATTTTTGCATCTTCGATGCGTGTAGGCATGTTCGGGTGAACTCTTTCTTTATCGATAATAACTCCGTCGATTAATACGGAATCAGAAATGCTTCCGCCCGTTCTCTTTTCGATTTTTACTTTTTCAGTGTCGGCGACTACTTTGCCGTTACGGTCTTTTTCAACTATCGAGGTTACTGCACTTACAGTTAAGTTGGCAAGTATTTCTTTGTTTGCTTCAGCGCCTTTTCCGGTAATTGCCGTCATTGCAATTTTCTTGAGTTTTTCCGTATCTTCAGGAGAAACATTTATTGCATTTTTTGCAACAATTTCTTTTGCTTTTTCGGCAGCCATTCTGTACCCGTCAGATATAATTGTCGGGTGAATTCCGTCTTCCAAAAGCTCTTCCGCACTTGCTAACAATTCACCTGCCAAAACAACTGCAGTTGTTGTTCCGTCCCCTACTTCGGCATCTTGGGTTTTTGCAATTTCAACAATCATTTTCGCAGCCGGATGTTCAATATCCATTTCTCTTAAAATCGCTGCACCGTCATTTGTAATGATTACGTCTCCCATGGAATCGACAAGCATTTTGTCCATTCCTCGAGGACCCAAAGTAGTTCTAACGGAAGCTGCGACCGCTTTTGCCGCCATAATATTGTTGTTTTGAGCGTCAGAACCTCTGGTTCTTTTGCTTCCTTCACTTAAAATAAAAATCGGTTGATTCATTTGTCCTGCCATGTTTAAAAATACCCCTATAATAAAACTAATTATTATTGTTTATATTTTTCAGATGGATTTTTTTTACGTAAATACAAAAGTACGCAAATATCTGAAATTACAACATCTAAATGTTTGCACTTCTATATAAATGTTTGCTTTTTAGAGTTGGCCTTTATAAGGAGATGCAATTATATTTCGGATGCGGCTTGCTGTCTTTTTTCCAATTCCCTTGACTTGCATTAATTCTTCTTCGGTTGCATTGAACACGTTTTCCGGAGTTCCGAAGTGATTCAATAAAAGTTTTGCCGCATGAACTCCGACACCGGGAATTGAAGACAAAACATATTCCTGACTTTCGAATGTCGTTTTCGCAACTTTTTTCCCGTGCGGATTTACATTTACTTTTCTTTCTTTCTGTTCCCTTTCAGCAACCATAAACATAACTTGAGCCGTTTCCTTTTCATTTTTCGTATAAATAACCGACACATTCATATCGATTTTAACAGTTAAAAGAGCACCTTGAATTGCTTTCGGATCAATTTGTCGCATAGAATACAAATCGTCTTCCCCTTCAATTACCAAAACAGGAGACTTATAATTTTTAGAAAGATTAATTAATTGATCAAAAAGATTTCTTTTTTTGTCAAGAAGAGAATCTAAAAAATCGATTACGGTTTTTCTCTCAACCGCAATATTGTCACTTAAAACATAATCTCCGACTTCAAGAGTTTGTATAAAAAGATCGGCACCAAACGATTCAAGCTCTCTTAACACGCCCGACTTCGCTTCTCTGATATCGGCATATATTCTTATTTTGTCAGAAATTTCTTCGGAATTTTCACGAGCACTTTTAAAATTTATTTCGTTTGCATTTTCATCGGATTCATCGAGTTCATCTGAATAGTAATTACTGAAAGTTTTTTGTTTTTCATCGAAGACATTGTTAGAATTGTTTGCACCAAAACCGTTTGTATCAAAACCGTTAAAATCATTTATGCTGCTAGTTTCGTTTTGCAAACTTTTCATAGTTTTAATCATTCTTTTTTCTTTGTTTCTGCCGCTCCAATAAAAAGCCTCGTCTCGCGTGTCTTTCGTGATCAAAACTACTACTCTTCCGGTTTGAAAACGACCGGTCCTTCCCATTCGCTGAATGCTTCTTATTTCTGACGGTACCGGTTCAAAAAATATAACCATATCTGTTGAAGGTATATCCAAACCTTCTTCCGCAACCGATGTGGCAATTAGAGTGTTGTAGACTCCCGATCTGAAATCGTTTAAAATTTCGGACTGTTCTTTTTGAGATAAACCTTTATCTCCTTTTTTAGAACTTTGACCTACAAAACGAATCGGCCTTATCGTTTTTTTATCGCTTAAATATTCAAAAACCGTTTTTGCCGTATCCCGATAATTTGTAAAAACTATTATTTTGGATCCCGGATTTTCAGACAATTGGTTTTCTACTAATTCCTCCACTTTTGAAAACTTGGGATGTTCCACATCACAGCTTTCGCTTAAACGGATCGCCTGTCTGAAATACAAATCGGTTGCAAGACGCTTTGACGCTTTGCTCGAGCTTGAAAGACCCGCTTCATGGTCCAGTTTCTTCAAATACGACAAAAGCGGTTTTGCACCTTGTGTTTCAACCAAACTTATTGCGTGATCAGTTTTCAAAATTTCCGCCAAAACAGAAATTGCTTTAAAAGAAGCAGGATCGGCAACGCCTGACCGAATCTCGGCCGAAAGCGTTCTTTGAAACTTAAGCAGCTCGGTTCTGCTTGCATATTTATAATTTGAATGGAAACCTGCATCAGTTAACGCAACCATTCTGTTGTCGTAAATTTTTTTAAGAGTGTCCCGGATTTCTGAAAGCTCCTGCGGCAAAGTAACCGAAATTGTATCGATTTCTTTTTTATGAACATAAGGTCTTACGTCCGGGTCGTTTTCCGTCTTTATAATAATAGATTCGATGTTTAAAGCTTCACAAACGTCCGATATTTTTTCATCGTTACTTCCGGGACTTGCCGTTATCGCCAAAACGTGAGGATTTTTACGCTGCTCGTAATATTTCTCGGAAATATACGTGTATGCATAATTTCCGACAGCCCTGTGCGCTTCATCAAAAACGATACAAGAAACATCGGACAAATCGATTCTCTTTGTCAGTATGTCGTTTTCAATAACCTGCGGCGTTGCAATTATAATATCGGAAGACTCCCACAAACCGGTACGTTTTTCAGGCACAGTCTGCCCCGACAAAGCAACTATTTTTTCAGAATCGATATTCATAGCACGATTAAAAAACTCAAAATGCTGATCAACCAGAGGTCTTGTAGGCGCCAAGATCAAAACTTTTCCCGGACTTTTTTCAATAACCGCAACGATTACGAGAAGCGCAACAACTGTTTTCCCAAGAGAAGTCGGCAAAACGACAAGAGTTCTTTTTTCAATGCACTTTGAAGCAACAGAGAGTTGATACAACCTTTCCTCAACTACATTTTCCTTCAAAAGCGGATGATTTATATATTTTTTAGAACCCGACACGAAAACCGCCTAATCGACTATTTGAAATTAATTTTGAATTGATATAATATTACAAGTTTCAAATATATAAATAAGAACTGAGCAAAGTGAAAGTAAAAAAAGAAAAAAGTAAAAAAAAACAAGAAAAAACAAAAACTGAAAAACAAAAACTGAAAAATAAAAAAAGAAAAAACAGAAAAAAGAAAACAGGAAAAGCAAAAAAGGGAAATCAATAGAATATATAAAAAATATTCACAGAGCATAAAATATATAGAATTAAAGAATAAAATAACCAATATAACCCCTTTATTTCCGATGGAAAACGTATAGAATCAAATGTACGAAATTTCATAAAAAATATAGATAATAAATAAAGAGTATTTTACCTATATTAAAAAAATATAAAAAATAGACTTAGTAGATTTTATTTATTCATATTTATTCTATATATTTTTCGAATTTATTCCTGTGGTAGACGTATATTATCGGCTCTTCTGACACATCACGGTTTTTATTTTTTTTCGAATTGTATTTTCTTACAAACTCGGCATGCTTTCTTTTTACGAAATTCAGGTTATTATTTTCAAAGTATTCTTTTATATATTTTCTAAAATTTATTTCATGATTCAAATAATCGATTTCGTATTTTATTGTAATATCCCAAATCTCTTTTAATTCTTCTTCGCTTAAATATAAATTGTAACAACCGTGGTCACCCAAGCCTGCAAAATAACGCCAGTCTATTTTTCCTTTGGAATCAGGTTCTCTGAAAACCATGTAAGGATAAACTTGACAAATTAAAGGCCTTTTGTCATAAATTTTACATCTGTTTTCAGAGTTTAAAAAAATGCAAGATTTTTCATCGTTTTCAGAGGTTTTTAGAGCGTATCCTGCAACATAAAAATTTCCGAACTGATCTGAAAAATCGAGTAACGGCGAAGGATATATCGAATTTTCATCTATTTTTAAAATTCGGTCGGTATCGTCTTCCAATAAAAAAACGTGGTCGTTTTGTGCGCCCGTGCAACAGCGGGCGCACATGTCGCAACGAAAACCGATTTCAGATATGTTTTCAATGAAATCTTTCGAGTCGAGCGACTCGAGTAGCTTTTTTTCATTAATATAATGAGATATTTCAAATTCATCGTTACTCAAAAGAACACCGCCGCTCGATATTTAGATCGCTATTTAGAACGTTATTTAGAACGTTATTTAGAACG
>JAAYST010000049.1 GCA_012518265.1 Candidatus Methanofrustulum fimipullorum
AAGCTGAAAACAAAGAAGCAGATAAAAAGAGTGAAAACAAAGAAGCTGAAAACAAAGAAGCAGATAAAAAGAGCGAAAATAAAGAAGCTGACAAAACTGCTGAAGCGGTGACGGTGGAAGAAAAATAAAATTAATAAAAATCCGTTTTCAACGGATTTTTATTAATTTATTTCAAATTTCTTATTTGTTTCCTTTTTTTATTAATTTATTTCATTCTTTTGAAATTTCCGACAGTGCATCTGCCAGCATATCGACTTCTTCTTCCGTATTATAAAGTGCAAAAGATGCTCTGGCGGAGCCGGAAATTCCAAGTTGTTTTTGGCCTGGCATGCTGCAGTGATATCCGCTTCTGATACAAATTTTATAATATTTGTCAAGCATTAAAGCAACTGTTGTCGGGTCTTTTCCTGAAATATTAAATGAAAAGAGGCTTCCTCTTTCTTTTGATTTTTCGGGACCGTAATATTTTAAATTTTCAATTTCATCAAATCTTTTTAACAATTTTTTTGTCAGTTTTCTTTCGTGTTTTTCTATATTTTCAATTCCGATTTTTTCTATATACTCAACCGCTGCTCCAAGTCCTATTACTCCGGGAATATTCGGGGTTCCCGCTTCGTATTTTTCAGGAGTTTTTTTAATTGAAAAAGAAATGCCGTCCGACTCAGAAGTCATTCCGCCGCCGAATACGGACGGCGTAATTAATTCCGGATTTTTCATATAAAGAATTCCTGTTCCTTGAGGGCCTAAAAGTCCTTTATGGCCTGCCGTTGCAAAAAAGTCGCAATCAAGCAACTTTAAATTTACAGGTATGTGGCCTGCCGACTGTGCTCCGTCGACTAAGACTAAAACATTGTTTTTATGAGCAATTGAAATTATTTTTTCAATATTTTGAATTGAACCGAAAACGTTTGAAATGTGACCGATTGCAATCAGTTTAGTTTTATCCGTAATTTCCGCTTTCACTTCTTTAGGCGATATATATCCCCAATTGTCAACCGGAATATTTGAAACCGAAACTCCCTTATTTTTCAAATTGAGCCAAGGAATCATATTCGAATGGTGTTCCGCAAAAGTCGTAATTACGTGGTCGCCTTCTTCAAATTCAAGCCCGTTTGAAACGATATTTATTGCATCGGTTGTATTTTTCGTAAAAACCGTATTTTCAAATTCGGAGTTTAAAAAAGACGAAACAATATCTCTAGATTCTTCGTAAGCGGTTGTGGCTTTAACCGACAGACTGTGTGCTCCTCTTCCGTAATTGGCACCGAAATTATAAAAAAAATCGCAGATTGAGGAGACAGCAGGCTTCGGCGTTTGAGTAGTTGCTCCGTTGTCCAAATAAATTACATTTTCCAAAACGGGAAAATCTTTTCTAATTAAATTAACATCAAACATGAGTTAAAAAAGAGAACTTAAATTTTATATAGATTTTGGTAGTATTAATTTCCATGAACCGGAATTTTAATGAAAAATTTATGAAAAAAGCAATAAAAACGGCTCAAAAAAACTTGGAAAAAGAAGACGGCGGACCGTTTGGAGCAGTCATTGTAAAAAACGGCCAAATAATTTCATCCGGAAGAAACCTGGTTTTAAAAACGAACGACCCGACAATGCATGCCGAAATCGTTGCAATCAAAAAAGCCTCAAAAAAACTGAACACATTTGACCTGTCCGATTGCGAATTATACACAACATGTGAACCCTGTCCGATGTGCATGGGAGCCGTTTTTTGGGCAAAAATAAAAAAAGTTTATTTCGGCTGCACGAGAAAAGATGCCGAAAAAATCGGATTTTCAGACAACTATATTTATGAAGCATTTGAAAAAAACTTTGAAATTGAAAATTTCAATATAGAAAACAAAGGACGAAACGAATGCATAGAACTGTTTAAAGAGTGGGATAAAAAAGAAAGAAATATGTATTGAAAATTTATTTAGAAAACGCCGGTTAGGATTTTTCGATTCTATATAATCTTTATATAAATCACATCTATATAAACGATCTTTATATCAATCATATCTATTGTAATTAATCTATGTTTATAATACACAATTAAAACGGAAGCCTTCTGTCAAGTGAATAAACACTGATTTTTATTTTTCCTTCTGTATCGTCCATATATACAGGCCCTCTTATTTTAAAATCTCCACCGTCTTTTTTACATGTATAAGTATATTCATAATTTTCAATTATGTTTTGACTGTTTGGAAACTCAATGTCGACTTTTATAAATAATTCTTTTCTGTTAAATATATTACTTTGGACGGTTCTTGGAACATCCCAGTAATCTATTAATATATAAATCCAATTATCACCTGAACTGAAGTTTTTAATTCCGCTAAAGTCTGCATATATTTTATCTTTAGTTCCGTTTATATTTAACTCGGGTTCAATAATCCCTAACTTTATTCCGTTTGTGTTTTTAGAGTCTACTTTTATTTTTATATCTTCTTCATACAACAGTTCTGTTCTTGGATCTATTACATCTAAATATGAAACGTAAAATATAGAAAAAAAAGCGAGGAGAAATATTAAAGGAAGAAAAAAAAGCACTAAAAGTGCAACTACAATAAGATATAATAATTCAATATCTGAATAGTGAGGACCTGAAAGTTCTGATTCGGAACTGGAAACGAAACTGGAAACGGAATTGGGAACGGAAACGGAATTGGAAGCGGAACCGACTAATAAGCCGTAGCCGACTGCTTCATCGTGGCTGACTGCTGCACCGGAACCGAATGTCGTTAAAAGCAAAAGTAATATTAAAACAATTAACGAAAATTCTTTTCTCAATTTATTCACTAAAAACACCCCGAAATAAGATTTATGTTAAATATGTTAAATAAATTTAAAATGAACGAATTCAATTTTAAAATTAATTTGACTATATATAAATGTTTGATGGGGAAGAAAACGATAAGAATATAGAGCAAAAATAAATAAAATAACAAAAAATTGTTAAAAAGTTCACAAAACCTTTTTTAAATCTGAAATTAAATTATCGATTTCTTCTTTTGAAACGTGTGGCATTATTACAAATCTTAATGCGGGAATTGTATCAGTTCCGGAAATGTGCCAGCCGTAATTATCTGACATTTCTTTTCGGATTCTTAAAACTTCTTTTTTAGATTCTAACGGAATTGCAACTATATTCATTAAAGGAGGAATTGCGGGCTTAAGGCCGATTGATTCTATAGATTTTACAAAATAATTCGTGTTTTCGATACAATTCGAAACGTTTTTTGTATATCCTTCTTTTCCAAGAGTATTTAAAACTGCAAGTGTGGCTGCAGCAGATGTGCCCGGGCGTGTTCCTGCAATCGTTTTTTGATACGGTTTTGTAAGATACGGCGTTTGAACGGAAAGTCGCTTGGAATCTTTTTCACTGCGATATACAATAATTCCTGAAGGAATTGTTGACAAACCCATTTTATGGCCGTCAATCGAAATCGAAGTAACCCCTTTTACTGAAAAATCGAATTTGTCAAATCTGCCGAATTTAGAAATTAAATCCTCTTTATTTTTTTTGAGAAAAGGAATTACGTAGCCGCCGAATGCCGCATCTACATGGAGCGGTAAACGGTGTTTTAAAGCAATTTCTCCTAATTCTTCAATCGGATCTACGGTTCCGAATTCGGTCGTTCCTGCAATTCCAACCAAACCTTGCGTGTTGGAATCGATTAACGATTCGACCGATTCCGGATCGACTCGGAAGTTGGAATCGATTTCAGCGTATTTTAAATCGATGTTTAAAAGCATTGAAGCTTTTTTAAATGAAAAATGAGCCGTTTTCGGAACGATTACATTAAGACGATTATTGGATTTTAAATTTGAATAATCAGAATAT
>JAAYST010000050.1 GCA_012518265.1 Candidatus Methanofrustulum fimipullorum
ACCCAACCGACAGTTCCCCCGGGCTCGCATACGAGATACGCCATCGGAATCGATTCCATTTTCGATTTATAAAGGGTTGTTGCACCCATTAATTGATTTCCTACAATAAAACCGATGTCTCTTGAATTCAAAAGGCTCATGTATAATACACAGTCGGCATGCAATGTAAATCCGGAAGTGTTTCCCGGAAATAATATTAAAGGTACATCCGTGTTTTCTTTAATCAGCTTTGCAGTTGTATCCAACAATGCACCGCCTGCGCTGGTAGAACCACCGATTAAAATTGCATCGGTTCCGCCCTTTACAGCGGCAATTGCCAATTGTACGGAAATTTCCGGACTTTGAGATGCCGGGTCAATGAGTGTGAGGTGAGCTATCCCGTCACGTTTTATTATATCTGAAAGGTAGTCCTCAACTTTCATTATTGCTCAGCCGCCTTTATCTTTTGCTTTGAGTCTTAAACCCGTATACGAACATTTTCTGCATCTTTTAGCTTGCATCGAGTTTCTGGCATTACATTTCATACAAATCTTCTTCTTGAGAAGTCTATCAGCAGCTTCCGGAAATTTTCCCATTAATATCACCTGATTTCTTTTATTATATGTTTAATTTTTTATGATTTTTATAATTATTTTTTTTATTTTTATTTCACTACTTTTAATTTTTTATTTTTGACTTTACGTCTGATTTAATTTAAGATTTAATTTAACATTAATCTTCTTTTACAATTTCGGAATTCACCGCATTTTTTCTTACACTTTCAATTCCGTTCATGCAGCCGGCTTTTGCTTTGTATCCTTCGGATACGGCAATTATTTGTCCGTTTTTAGCTTTAAGATTGAAACGGTATTCGCCCGCCTTATCTTCAAAGACTTCAAATTTCGGATTTTTTTCTGTAGCGTAGTTTTCAACTGTTTGGTCTTCAAGGTTTGCAATCGGTGCGTTTTTTATAACGCTTTCAATTCCGTTTTTGCAAGCACTTTCCGTAGTATATACTTCAGAAGTGGCAATTACTTCTCCGTTTGCAGCTTTCAGATCAAACTTTAATCCGGTTTTTGTTTCTTTGATTACAAATTTTCCCATATATATTCACCATTTTACATTAGCTGTTTTTCGGTTAATACACCGATTATTCGATTTATATGTTTATATGTGTTTATATGTGTTCTATATGTGTTTATATGTGTTCTATATAGTTTTTGGTTTTTTAATAGTCTGTTCGAAAGAGCCAAAATAAAAAACGGAAAAAATGGAAAAATGCAAAAATGCTAATTACTGCATAATATATACTGCATAATATAAACTCATATGAAAAGCAATTTACTGAATATAAACTTTTCTTTTTTTTAAGAGTTTTATATATATTTGCAATTTCAGATGATAATCCGTTTTAATATATTCAAATCATTTCATATTATGAATTATGAATTATTCATTTTTTAATATTTACATAAAAATCATTCAAATGAAAATATTTAAATCATAAAATCATTATTCGTAACAATTTATGCGACTCTATCGATACAATATTAATATATGGTCACATTCATATATAATTATTTACATTCATTTGTAATTATTTACATCCATTTGTAATTATTTACATCCATTTGTAATTATTTGCATTCATTTAAAAATTTGATTGAAAAAGGTAGTAAATATGCCGATACACCCAATTGAATATCGTTACGGTACTCCTGAAATGAAATCTATTTGGACTCGAGAATCCCGTTTTCGATTTATACTTCAAACCGAGATTGCGTTGTCAAAAGCCGAATCGGATGTTGGTTTAATTCCGGAAAGTGCGGCGGTTGAAATTGAAAAGACATACTGTCTCGTGAAGTTGTCGAGAGTCGATGAAATAGAAAAAAAATTAAATCATGAAATGGCGGCAATAGTAAATGCGATATCGGAGCAATGTTCAAATGATTCCGGAAAGTGGGTTCATTTCGGAGCCACGTCAAACGATATACTCGATACGGCTACCGCTTTACAATTAAAAGAATCGATTTTCATATTAGAAAAGCGTTTACTTAATCTGTTATCTGTTTTAGTCAAATTGTCTATGTCTCATAAAAAAACGGTTTGTTGCGGCAGAACTCACGGTCAAATAGGAATCCCTTTTACATACGGTCTCCGCTTTTGCATTTGGGCGTCTGAAATCGACCGCCACATGGACAGGCTTTCCCAACTGAAACCGCGAATTTTGGTAGGGAAAATGACAGGCGCTGTCGGCACACAGGCAGCTTTTGGAAAACACGGGCAAGAAATTCAAAAAAGAACAATGAAATATTTAAAACTCGGATCAGTAGACATTTCAAACCAAGTTATTCAAAGAGATCGTCATGCGGAGTTTGTAATGTGGCTGGCCGGCGTTGTAACTACTCTTGATAAAATCGGAATTGAAATAAGAACTCTTCAGCGAAGCGAAATTGCAGAATTGGAAGAAAGTTTCGGTAAAAATAATGTCGGGTCTTCTACAATGCCTCACAAAAAAAATCCGGTGAAGTCTGAACAGATTTGCGGGCTTGCAAGAATCGTTCGCGGGTTTGTGGAAACTGCACTTCAAAACAATACGCTTTGGGACGAGCGCGACCTTACAAATTCTTCTTCAGAGAGAATAATATTTCCCGAGGTCTGCATTTTAACCGATTATATCATAAAATCGGGAACTGACGTTTTAAGCAATCTCAATTTCAACTATGAAAATATAGAAAGAAACTTGAAGCTTTTAAACGGATTAAATATGAGCGAGCCGATTATGATCGAATTGATAAAAAGAGGAGTCGGACGAAAAGAAGCGCACGAATACGTGCGCAAATTTGTAATGAATGTGCAAAATGAAACTGGCGGCAAAAAAAACGGCGAAATCTTTGAAATATTGTCGCATGAGGATATTGAGTATTTAACGAATCCTTATAATTATATCGGAACAGCCGTCGAACAGGTTGAATCGGTTTGCGGAAAACTGGTTTCAAAATACGATTTGAAACCGGAGTTTCAATAATTTTCTGAATATAAATTTTGTTTTTTTATTCATTTAAATTTTAGATTTATTTTATTTCTATTTCAACATCATATATTTTTTCGGGAATTTCTTTATGTATTTTCCAAAAAGGTTCCGCTTCGTATTTCTCGACTAGTTTTAGCGTTCTTTTGGGAACGGTTTTTGGTCCTAAAACAAATCCCGGGCGAACTGGATCGTCTACATAATCCGTTTCCATTAAAAATCTCGTTCCGGATTCAATTGCCGTTTCTATCATATCTTTTCCGCATGTAATACTTGGATATATCCCGTATTTTTCCGCTTCTTTTACAAGAGGCGTTGCGTGGTGATTTATAATTTTCTCAGGACTAAGTTTTGCATTTTTTGCAATTCGGGCGATATCGTTTAAACTGTTTTCCGTCATTTCTTCTACGTGTAGCTGAACCGGAAATTTCTTTTCATGTGCAAGCGAAAATACATAACTCATTATTTCGTTTGAAGCGTTTTTAATTCCTTGGTTTGTTTCAAAATGCGGTCTTCCGGTTTTTAATGCAACCGCCTCTTTTTCAACTACATAAGAAGATGCAATATCAAAACCTTTGCAAATAATTTCTTTTGCGTTTTCAATTCCGTATTTTTCAGACAATCCAATAATTTCAACCGGGTGTATTCCCAATACAGGAAATGAAACGACACCCGTTTCTTCATTTATTTTATTTGAAACGCGAAGCGTTTCATCAAATAAGAGTTTGTAATCATCAGCACTTTTTATATCAAATCCGAGATGACGACTCGGCAAAGAAACAAGAAACATATGAGTGCCGCCTGATCTTTCAAACTCGTAGACGGCTTCAAGTCCCTTTCCCTGTTTTAAATCGATGTGTATGTGGTTGTCTGTTATCGGAAATGCGTCGTTTTTCATAAAATTTTCGTCCTTGATCCAAAAAAAGCAAAAAAGCATATAGATTTATATATTTATAACCTTTTCTATATAGTCAGGTTTTATTTAAGTATTATATTTAATTTGAGTATTTTATTTAATTTGAGTATTTATTTACTAATTTGTCAAGTATTTAAAGCCGAGGAAATTATAATTATGGTTCAATCTACAGTTAATATTGGAATGGTCGGCCACGTAGACCATGGAAAGACTACTCTTGTGAGAGCTCTTTCGGGCGTGTGGACAGACACGCATAGTGAAGAAGTTAAAAGAGGTATTTCAATAAGGCTTGGGTATGCCGATGTTGAATTTAGGAAATGTCCTACATGTCCGGAACCGGAAGCCTATACCGTTTTGAAAAAGTGCCCACATTGCGGCGCTAAAACTGAAACTATAAAAATCATATCTTTTGTAGATGCTCCCGGTCACGAAACGCTAATGGCGACAATGCTTTCCGGGGCCGCTATTATGGACGGCGCAATGCTTGTTATTGCAGCAAACGAAACTTGCCCGCAGCCGCAAACAAGAGAACATTTAATGGCTCTTGATATTATAGGAATTAAAAATATTGTAATCGTTCAAAATAAAATAGATTTGGTTCCGAAAGATAAACTTTTGGAAAACTATGAGCAGATTAAAGAATTTGTAAAAGGAACGGTTGCTGAAAATGCACCGATAATTCCTGTATCTGCACAAAAAAACATAAATATAGACGCTTTAATTCAACTTCTTGAAACTCGTATCCCCGTTCCTGCTCACAAACAGGACGCAGATGCTCAAATGCTTATTGCACGCTCTTTTGATGTTAATCGCCCCGGATTTTCAATTGACGACATACGAGGCGGCGTAATTGGCGGAACTTTGACATCGGGTACTTTTAAAGAAAAAGACGAGCTTGAAATTCGCCCAGGCATTAAGATTTCATCAGAGGGTGTTACGAGATGGACTCCGATTTTTACAAAAATTACAGAAATTCATGCGGGAAAATCCAAAGTGAAAAAAGCCGTTCCGGGTGGGCTTTTGGCATTAGGAACAACGCTTGATCCTTTCTTGACAAAAGGCGATTCTTTGACCGGACAAGTTGCAGGAAAACCGGGGACTCTTCCGGAAACTCGAAACGAACTTCATATAAAACTGAATTTGTTAGAACGTGTAGTAGGCAGCCAAACTGTTTCGGACACACTTGAAGTTAAAACAAGTGAGCCGCTCATGTTAAACATAGGAACGGCAACAACTGTCGGAATAGTTACAAGCGCACGCAAAAACGTTGCAGACATTAAATTAAAACGACCGGTTTGTGCACCTATCGGCGGCCGTGTTGCAATCAGCAGAAGAATAGACTCCAGATGGCGCTTAATCGGAACGGGCACAATAGAAGGCTGAAATTTCAGCGTTCACTTTTTTTCGATTTCGATTTTTTGGTTTTCATGGGCGCAGACTTTCCCTATCCTCCGATAAAAGGACAGGAACACAGATATATTATAATTGACACAAACGGATTTATGGTTCCGGTTCAATTTAAGGTTGACATATTTTCCGAATTGAACCGGCTCGGCTTCTCTTATTTTGTAGTACCGAGAGCAGTTATATCCGAGTTGGAAAATATATCCGGAAAAAGTTCCGGAGTGGATTCATCTGCTGCCAAATTTGCACTCTCTCTTGCAAAAAAGTGTTTAGTTATTGAAATTTCAGGCTACGCGGACGATGTCATATTCGACGAGGCAAGAAAAAGAAATATAGCCGTACTTACTAACGACTTTGCTTTAAGAGAAAGATTATTTTCCGAAGGACTGACGGTTATATCTCTGAGGCAGCAAACACATTTGGCAAAAATCTGTTAAATATGATTTTGACAAAGCTTTAAATATTTTAAGTGTATTACGTTTCAAATCTATCAGATATTCGTTGTTACATTTATATAGGATTCCATTCTTTATTTTTAATGATTTTATAAAACATTTGGTTATTAACATTATAACATTAAAACTTCTCAGCGTTTTAATTTCTTAAACTTTTAAAATTTTACTTTTAGATTTTACTTTAGATTTAACTTTTAAATTTTTAACTTTTAACATTTAAATTCTTAACTTTTAACATATAACTTCTTAAAACCGTCGATAGTCGGGTTTCCGGGAAGGGGCATTTGGTGAAATAATGTATAAAATGATGAAGCTTGTCGATACAGTTCGTATAGACCCGATGTTATTTGGTGACGATATTGCGTTAAATATTAAAAAAGCGCTCAAATACAAACTGGAAGGGAAAATCGATAAAAGCATCGGTTGTATTGTAGCCGTTTGTGATATTGTAGATATAGGCGAAGGTCACATTCTTTACGGCGACGGTGCTGTTTATTATGATGTAACTTTCAATGCAATAGTATTCCACGTCGACTTGCAGGAAATTATTGAAGGAGAAGTACTTGAAGTCGTCTCTTTCGGAGCTTTTGTCGGAATCGGGCCGCTTGACGGACTTTTGCATATAAGTCAAATCACGGAAGATTTTATGTCATTTGATCCCAGAAACGGACGTCTCAATTCCAAAAACGGAAGAAAATCCCTTTCAGAAGGAGATCATGTAAGAGCCAGAGTTGTTGCTGTAAGTATTAACGGAAGAGATATAAGTGACAGTAAAATCGGTATGACTATGAGACAACCCGCTTTGGGAAGATTTGAGTGGCTTGAAGATGCCAGAAAAAAAGCAAAGAAAAATAAAACACAGAAAAAAGAATAACAATAAACATTTTATAAATAATTTATAAACAATTTATAAACAATTTATAAAATTCTCGGTGGTTAAAAATATGGCGGAAAAAGCATGTAGAAAGTGTATGAGAATAATAGTTACTCCGGACGCAAGTCGCCGCAAATCTAAAAAAGGGGAAGCGGCAGTTGATGAAAAGCCCCCGGTATGTGAGCTTTGCAATTCTTCAGATTTGTCTGATGAATGGAGCGGCCTTTTAATTATTTTAGATCCTAAAAAGTCGGAAATATCTCAAAAAGTCGGAGCAGAAATTCCCGGGAATTACGCTTTAAGGGTGCGCTGATTTTGTCTCTGTTGTTTCGTTTGCCAAACGACATTCGGGCATTTCTTAAAAACCCGTACGGTCCTGTTTTTGCAGGCAACGGACCTGAAGTTGCAAAACTCATTTCAAAAAAATTGCCTGATTTGGCTAATGTAATTAGTGTAGGCGATGTGACTACATTTAATTTATTTTCTGCGGGAATATTCCCTCGCATTTGCGTAATCGACGATTTTACAAAGAGGCGCCCCTTTGACATTAAAAGCTTCAATCGAGACAATCATCCGGAATTTTATTCAAAGCTTACTGTAAATAATCCGGCCGGTTTTCTCTCGGACGATTTGATATATTCGGTGGGCCATGCAATATCTTCAAACTTTTTTACAAAAATAATAGTTGAAGGAGAAGAAGATTTAGCCTCTCTTCCCGCAATCGCATTTGCCCCTGTAGGCTCTGTAATTCTTTATGGGCAGCCGGACAAAGGAATGGTTTTTGTAGAAGTTACAAAATCTTCAAAAGAACATTCGTACTCCCTGGTCGACGAGATTTTAAATATTGAAAATCTCGATTTATCCGAAAAAACCGATATTCAAAAAGAATTGGTTGAATGCGATTTGTATTGTGTGAGAGATTTTTGTAAACGATTTAAATAATTTTTACTTTTTTTATTTTTTCCTTCCTTTTTCTCCCAAAAGGTTATATTATTGTAAGTTCTTGTATATTGTCATCCTTATTTAGGAGATAATTATTATGGAAATTATAATTAAATCAGATAGACAAAACAAACTTTTAAATCGGAGAGAACTCGATTTCGTAGTGAAATATGAAGGTCCGACTCCGTCGCGTATCGATATTAGAAGAAAGCTTTCAGCCATATTAAATACAGACCTAGAACTTACTTTAATTCATAAAATTAAATCCGAATTCGGAATTTCCGAAGCGACTGGTTATGCAAAAATTTATGATTCAAAAGACAGAATGAAAACGGTTGAAACAAAGTATATTCTGGAAAGAAATGCTCTTCCGGACGAGCCGGCAGAACCTGAAAATGCAGAAGATGCGGAGGAGTGATTTTAATGTCGGTTAAAGATTATTATAAAATCGAAGGCGACAAAGCAGTATGCCTTAAAAAAGTTTGTCCGAAATGTGGCGCAGGTGTATTTATGGGGGAACACAAAAACCGCTTCGCTTGCGGTAAATGCGGTCACACCGAAATGAAAAAATGATACAAAAGAAAGAAAAATATAAAATAAAGTAAAAAAATAAAAGTAAAAAAATAAAAGTAAAAAAATAAAAGTATATATAAAAAACAGAAAAAGAACAAAAAATATTTTTTCTTTTTCTGTTCTATTCTATTTTTAAGTTTTTGTCTTTTTTACAATATTGTCTGGAATGTTTTGTAAAGAAACAAACAAATTCACAAATCGTTTTTTTTTGTTTTTATGTTTTGTGAATTTGTATTTATGAGGTTATATAATTGGATGTATGTTTGTATTTGTATTAGATATTTACAAAAATGTTTTTAGACCATGCTTTTTAATGCGTGATGACACTTTTTAATATAATTATTTTTATTACTCGTTTTTGATAACTATTTTACGATTTCTATTGTTTAGCGGTATACAAAGAAAAGGGGTATTCTTTGTATAGACTGAGGAGGTTGGCAAAGTTTTCTTTAAAAAGGATTCTTTGCAAGATATTAATAGAGTACTATACTATATAAAGATATCGCAAAATCCACTAAACAGATGTACACTTTTCTTGATATTTTTGTAACTGATTGCGTTTTAAATTATATGGAATAGCAAACTGTCTTTTAATCTGATTTGAATGTGCTTCACTTTTTATAATATTAGTATAATTTACGGAGCAAGAATAGAGAACGGTTCAAACGGGATATTTCTCAATATAGTATATACAACGATAATAATTAAAAGAAAATGTGCTGTTTTCGAACCCGTCTTCACATAAGGCAAAACGTCCCTTCCAAATACGATTTTTGTATAATAAACCAGTGAATAATATGCAACAATCGGAAAAGCGAACACAAAAAAAACATTATAACCTATTGCATCGATTATTTTTAAATTCAAAATTGACCGGAGCGCACGCCCTGCGCCGCACCCTGGACAATAAAGCCCTGTTAATTCATAAGTTACACAAAAAAACGGATTTCCGTAAAAATAAAGATAAAGCAAACCTGCAATACAAACCGCAGGAACTGCAATTGCAAACAAAACCCTGAAAATTTTATTTTTAATTATACTTTCATACAGCATTTCCGCTTTTTCATAAAATCCTTTGTCTTCCATATTATTAACTCAAAACTTAGTTTTTAATCTGTTTTAATATGTGCTTACAATAACATATTTATGTTTTGCTATTGCCCGCTAAAAAATAGCGATAAACTGTAAAAAAAAATGATGAAAAAAGAAAAAGATAAAAAGAAAAAAAAGAAAAAGAAAAAGATAAAAAAGAAAAAGATAAAAAAAAAAGATAAAGAAAAAAGGTGGAAATATTAAGAAAATATAAAAGGAAATATAAAAGGAAATATAAAAAAATGTAAAAAAATATATAAAAAATAAACAAAATATAAATATTATTACATCTTGTTTATTTTTTATTTTTTATTTGTTTATTCTATATATTATATATAAATTATTTCGTAATCGGTTGCTTAGTAGGTTCCGCCACCCATCATAAGAAACGGAAGTATATTGAATATAAGACATATTATCCAGATCAATATTCCCAATACTACTGCAATGATGTTAAATGTTTTCGCATTTTTCATTTTTGAGTCGGCTTCGCTTTGTGTTGCGGCCGAACTGGCGGTTGCCGCAAAGAAAAGTGCAATTGCTCCAAAAGGCAAACAGCAGCAAAGCGTAGTAAATATTGAAAGAATAATCATGTTTGTAGAATCTACGTTTACTCTTTGGTTACTGTAAGACGGTGCTGAATACTGAGGACGTCCTCCGGCACTTGAACTTTGAGAACTCTGATAGTGATATTGTTGCTGTGGCTGCGGTTCTTGTGCACTACTTTCAGGCACTATGTCTTGTTGACATCCTGTACAAAATGTTGATCTGTCATCTAAATATTTTCCGCAATTCGGACAAAACATATTGTAATCTCCTTTAAATTTTAATAAATATATAAATAAACCGTATAATAATTGATTATATAACAATTAATTATCTAATATAACATATAATAATTTTATATTTTCGCATTTTTTATTTTATAAAATTGTTAATAATGATATATTATAATTAATATTATATATTGTATATTGTCCTAATATTATTTAACTGTATCCTATTTTTTATGTGAATTCACAATTTGTTTTTACACATATTTCAGAGGGTTAAAAACGGAATCATAATTAAAAACGGAATCAAACCGAATATAATAATAATTCCGATTATTGTAAATAATACCAATGCTATTGAAATATAATTTATCAGTTTTGCATTTTTCAACCGGGATTCTGCAGCTTCTCTCGTTTGTGCGGAACCGGCCGTTGCAGCTAAATATAAAGCTATAACACCCAACGGCAAATTACAAAAAAGTGTTGTAAAGATGGACAGAACTACCATAGGCGTTGCATCAACGTTGTGGGGACCTTCATCATAATTTTTTATATTGTAATTGATAGCGTCATTGCCATTATTATTGTTATGACTATCGTTATTATTGTTGTTATTGTTATTATTGTTGCTATTATTGTTGCTATTATTGTTGCTATTATTGTTGCTATTATTGTTGCTATTATTGTTGCTATTATTGTTGCTATTATTGTTGCTATTATTGTTGCTATTATTGTTGCTATTAT
>JAAYST010000051.1 GCA_012518265.1 Candidatus Methanofrustulum fimipullorum
ATTTGATTTATTCGATCGTTTGATTTTTTTCGATTTATTTGATTCATTCGATTCGTTTGATTTATTTGATTTTTTCGATCGTTTGAATTTTTGTTCATTTTCGCTTGCTCAATTATTTATTCAAACACGACTTTTATCGTTGTGAATACGGGTCCTCTTATGTCCGTTTTTTTATTTGTACCCGTTATATACTTTTGTCCGATATCGGAGAGTTTTAAATTGACATCGGAAAGCATTTTTACCATTCTAATTCTTATTTCGTGTTCGATTTCTCCGGTTTTTGCCGCGTCTTCAATTTCGGCGGCCGCCTTTAATGCAAAAGCGTCTATGAATCTTATTCCGGTTCTGGCGGAATCGTTTTCCAATGCTTTTTGCCATTTCTTTTGTATCGGAACTCCTAAGACGTCTCCGTTGTATACCAAAACTTCATTCCACGCGGCGGGTCCTACAAGCTTTGAATTTTCTTCCGGCTCGGTAATTGTTACTTTTGCACATCTTGTGCCTATTTTTCCTGACCAGATTTCAAATGAACACGGACTTTCTTCATCGCCGTAAATTTCGGCCGCATTTACGATTGCCTTTGCTATTTCTCTTCCGGTTTCGGTTTTAGGAACTTCCGCAATTTCAATTTCTCGAGCAATTTCATTATCTTTTAAAATCCATTCGCTGTATTGAGGAAATTGAGGATAAGTCATTGAACGCATGTCTTCTGCTTCGTATAAAATCATTGCAATCCTTTCAACACCGAGTCCTAAATTCATAACGGGCATCGGAATTCCGTATTCGCTCAATGCGCAAGGAGAATATATTCCGAAAGTTGCAACTTCTATCCAGCCGTCCTTATACTTCGTGTCGGCACCGTCGAGTTTCGGATGATAAGCATAAACTTCAATTTGGGTATCGGGTGCGTAATATTTGCTTCTTTTTGAGTCGGGCTTAAACATGAATTTTTCAAAACCGAATTGTGTTAAAAGTCCTTCTGCAACGGCTTTTCCATGTTCGACTGATACATTTTCATCCATAATTACGCAAGATGCGGAGTAATATGTCATAAGGCGAGATGCGTCTTCCTGCTGTTCTCTTCTGAAACATCTGTCGACCGAAAATAAATAGAAAGGCGGTTTGTTTCTTTCAAGAATATTTGAAAGGCTTATAAACCAGCCGCTCGTCATGTGGCTCCTAAGCGTTTTTCCGGTACTTTGAGGTTTTAACTCCTTAAATTCCGGAAATACACGTTCAATCATTTCAACTACGGATGCGTCTGAGACATCCAGTTTTTCGGAAATTTCTGAAATAAGGTCGTCTCCTTCAATTTGCCCTTTTTTATAAAGGTGAAGGATTTGTCTTATATTTTCAATTCCCTCATCACCGACATCACCCAAAATTTGTTTTATTAAATCGATTCTCTCGTCCGAAATTCCTACATTCGGTCTCGGGAGTCCCGCAAGATAAAAACATCTGTCCAAAACGGCTAAAGCTTCATCACCGAACTGCTTGTAAACATCTTTTTCGTCCACAATTAAAGGATTCATCATTTCCGTAAATCCCATTCTCATGTACGCTTGACGAAGTCTGTTTACAGTTTCATATACCGGGTGCGGCTTTCCGAAAGGAATTGTAAATCTGGGATATTTATTCTCAATTTCAAATTCCTTAATATAAGATTTAGACTCGTTCCAAACATAATCAAAATCTTCTTTCTTTTCCTTTTTTATTATTTCAGGATCAAACCGCATATTAACAATCACTCTTTTTAATAATTAAATTTATTACAAATTATGTTATTCAAATAATGTTTCTTCCAAACACAGTTTTTTTCAAACAATTTCATTAGTTTTTCAATTTCCGTTATACTTTTCATCGATAGCTTCTATAACCATTTCTCTTGCTGTTTTTGCATCTGCTTTTCCTTTTGTTTTTTGCATAACTTTTCCGACTATGAAATTTATCGCTTTTTCGGTTCCGTTTAAATAATCGGAAACCGCTTCCGGATTTTCTGAAACGGCTTCAACGGCCGCTTTTTTCGTTTCATCGTCTTCGGCAATTCCAAGGTTTTTAGCTTTTACTATTTGATCAGCAGTTCCGCCTTCATCCAAAAGCGTTCTTACGATTAAAACTCCACCGACGTCGTTTATTTTATTTTCGCTTACAAGCTCAACGATTCTTATGAGTTCTTCCGTTTTAATCGCTTTTACGGACAAATCTCTGTAATTTAATTCTCCCCGAATTATATCGGCCCAAGAAGCCGCCATTTTGGGATCCGTTTTTCTTGCCGCGTTTTCAAAAAAGTCTGCAAACTCTTTTTCGGTAGTCAAACTTTTGGCCAAAGCTTCCGATAAATCGTATTGTTTAACAAATCTTTCTCTTTTCGCATCGGGCAATTCCGGAAGTCTGTCTTTTATCTTTTGAATTTTTTTATCCGTTATTTTATACGAAACCAAATCAAAGGCCGGGAAATATCTGTAATCGTCTTCTGTTTCTTTTGCTCTTAAGGAAACTGTAACATTTCTTACTTCATCAAAGTGTCGAGTTTCCTGCACGACTTCTTTTCCTTTTCTGTATGCGTCTTTCTGACGCATAATTTCAAACTGAGCCGCCTTTTCAGCCGCTCTGTGAGATGAGATATTTTTAACTTCAACTCTCGTTTTATTTTGAACCGATACGTTTACATCGGCTTTTATTGAGCCTTCTCTCGTCGAATCTACGACATCTAAATATTCCAAAATACTTCTGAGTTTGTCTAAAAATCTTCTCACTTCTTTAGGACTTCTCATGTCCGGCTCGGTTACTATTTCAACAAGCGGCATTCCGGATCTGTTAAAGTCGGCGGCACTTCCTGTAGATTTGTCAATCGTTCCGAAGTGTACCAACTTTGCGGGATCGTCTTCCATATGCGCTCTTCTAATTCTGACTTTATGCTCAAGTCCGTCTTCACCGTCAATTAAAACGTATCCGTCATACACTATAGGCTTGTCAAACTGTGTAGTCTGATAGCCCGAACCCAAATCCGGATAAAAATAATTTTTCAAATAAAAATCAGTTTCTTTATTAATTTTAGCATTCAAGGCAAGCCCGATTCTTATTGCAAAATCTATACTGCTTTGATTTAAAACAGGCGGAACTCCGGGCAATGCAAGACATCCCGGGCACACACATTCGTTCGGTCCTGATTCCGTGTAATCGGTCGTGCATCCGCAAAACATTTTTGTATTCGCTTTATTCAATTGGACATGAATTTCAAGTCCGATTTTTACTTTGTCGGGATTTTCGTAGATCATTTCAGTTCTCCCCCTTGCTTTTTTTCTCAAATATATAAGCAGTTTTTAAAACATCCGAATCCTTTTTTAAATTTCCTGCAATCTGTATTCCTGTAGGAATTCCGTTATACTTTTTAAAAGGAACGGATATTGCGGGCAGTCCCGCCAAATTTATGCTTGTAATCGATTTGTCCGTTAAAAACCAATTCTCCAAATCTTTTGAAACGGCAGGAATTTTTATTGTAGTCGGTGATATTAAAAAGTCGTATGTTTTGAAAAGTGAATTAATTTCTTCTACCAAATCCGTTCTCAATTTCAAGGCCTTCATGTAATACTTTTGAATTTGTTTGCTTCTAAGCAAATTCGTTCCGAATATAATTTCATCCTGCACGCTTTTCCCAAAAAGCGTTCTTGTTTTTGCAACCATTTCATGCCAATTGTCGGAATCTATTCTCTGCCCGAATCTCGTTCCGTCATATTTTGCAAGCATTGCGGATGCTTCTCCGGCCGTAATAATTTCATGAATTTCATTTGAAAATTCGGCTGCTTCAAACCAACAAGTTTCACAAACAGCACCCAAACTTTCAAAAATTTTAATTGCTTTTTCGAAATTTTTGACAATTTCAAAATCAGCGCCTTCAATGAAATTTTCCGGAATTCCGATTTTTATTCCTTCCAACAAATCGGAATCATATATTTTTTTTCTTGCTTTTGAAACTCCTTTTTCAAAGTCTAAAGGATCAAGAAGTGACATGGTATCTCTTTTATCGTGCCCGCCCAATACGTTTGCAACAGTTGCACAGTCCGACACTTTATTTGCAAGAATTGAAACTTGATCCGTTGAGCCTGAATTGTAAATCAAACCGTATCTTGATATTGCACCGTAAGTCGGCCTAAAACCCGTAATTCCTGTGTAAGATGCGGAAAGTCTTACGGCACCGTAAGCGTCCGACGCAACTGAAACCGGAACTGAACCCGCCAAAACCGAAACGGCACAACCGCCCGCAGGACCCGCCGTATATTTATCGTCATACGGATTTTTAACATCTCCTATAAAACTTGGCGCATTCGGAATTAAAAACTCATTTATATTTCCTTTTCCTAAAATAACAGCACCTTCCGCTTCAAGTTTTTGTTCCGCATCACCTTTGTACGGCGGAATATATCCTTTCAAAATATTTGAAGCACAAGTCGTTTCTATATCTTTTGTAGATATATTGTCACTAATTACAATCGGAATTCCATACAATTTTCCCGACTCGTTCGTTACTTTTGAAAAATCGGGATTTGAGTATGTAATTATTGCATTTTCGCATTCGGGTTTTGTTTTTATAACATTTTCCGCTCTTTTAAACGCCTGTTTCGCTCCTTCTTTTGAAATGTATTCTTTTACAGATTTTATTGTCTCGGACATTTTCCATCTTTCCCCTTTTCTTGCCTGCTCTTCCTTCCTGCCTTTTTTATAAAAAAATAATGAAAGTCATATATAACCAATTATATACAATACATTTTATATATCTAATTTTATCGAATTACTTTTATACAATCATTTTTATACAACTCATATAATTTTTGGAACACGAAACGCTCCTTCATATTCGTCCGGTGCGTTTTTCATAGCCTCTTCGTGAGTTAACCCCGTCTCTTTTACATCTTCTCTTAAAACAGTACTTCGATCAGACGGATTTATTGTTGTTTTATTAGTTTTCGGTTCAATATCCAATACCTTTTCTATTCGTTTCATTCTCTCGTTCAAACGCTCTGTATATTCGCCCAACTTTTCTTCATTAATATATATATGTGCCGATTCCGCCGATTCTTTTACGTAACTTTCGTCAAACATTTTACAGTTTCCTCCAAATATGTTTATTTTCTGTTTACGGGTTTTGTTTGTTGTTTTATTTGAGCTTGTTGTTTTGTTTGTTTTTCTGATGTCTTGCTTTTACCCTTATCTCTTTTATCTTGGATTTGTTTTGCAATTTCTTCAATAACTTGATTTTTCGTTTTATTTTTCAAATCTTTTATTTTGATTCTGCCGCTTTTTTCCCACCAAGATGCAGGGTATGATTTATCATATTCCGTTTCCGGAGCATAACCCAATTCGTTTGCGGCAATATTAATCTCGTCAATTTTCGGTGACTCGACTGCCTTTTTCTTAGAAATTCTTCTACCCTCTTTTCTGGATTTTTTATTATCCAAATAGCTCGGCCAAATTACTTTCTTTCCTTCATCACGCATCATATTTAATCGTTTCTTCTACCATTTAATTATTCTGTATAATTCTGCTTTCTATTTTTTGTTTTATTTCCTTTCTTTTTTTCCAATCCGGAGCGTCTTTTTTGTCTTTATCACGGTCCCGATTTTTTATATTTTCCTTATTTTCCTTCTTTGTATCTTCTTTTTTTATTTCTTCCTTTTTTATTTCTTTATTTGCATCTTCAATCTTTTTTATCTCTTTTATCTCTTTATTTGAATCTTCGATTTCTTTTATCTCTTTATTTGCATCTTCGATTTCTTTTATTTCTTTATTTGTATCTTCGATTTCTTTTATTTCTTTATTTGTATTTTTTATATTTTTTGCATCTTTATCTTTAGTTTCTTTCGTATCTTTTATCTCTTTTGGATCTTTAATTTCTTTTGTATCTTTTATTTTTTTTGTTTCTTTAATCTCTTTTATTTCTTCTTTTTTTCTTTTTACGATTTTTTTAAAGCATTCTACATTTTTACATTTATTTACGGTTACTTTTGTAATTATTTGTTGTAAAGTATTTTGTTCAATTAACGAAAACACTGCAGGATACGAAATATCATTTATATCTATCATGCTTGAATTTTTATCGTATATATTATAATTTTCATAATTTTTTAAAAAATCTTTTTTTGCTAAATTTTCCGCATAGATATCATTATTTCTTAAAAACTCTTCCCACTCTTCTTCTATTTTATTATTTTTAAAAATTATTTTATGCAAAGGGCAAGTGTCACCCTTAAAAAACTCTTTTATTCCGCGTGAAATTTTTAAAGTTTTTTCACTTTTATCATCGATATCATATACAAATATCATTTTTTCCTGTAACATAAACGAATACACTTTTTTAATTTCCTGTATTAACTACTTGATGTAATCATATTATTTAATCATAATGATATTTTCATAAAATTGAAAGCATTTAATATGTTGTATGTTATTTACATACGTATGAAACCCATAATACCTTTACATGAAAGGTCGGATGAACCGCTTGATACTGAGAATATAATAAATCATCCCGATATGGTTCGTGCAAATGAATGGTTTGTTACGGAATATATTCCTCCTGTTCGTGATATATGTATATTTGTTCCTTGTTCGAAAAAAAAGCCTTATCATACGAGTCCTTCCCATAAAATGTTTGACTCTATTATTTTTTCGTGTCTAAAACCCGAAGACGTGCACATTGTAACATTCGGAACTTGCGGTGTTACACCTCGCGAATTCGATGAACAGTATCCGTTTGCCGATTATTCTTTTATGATGGGAAAGTGCAATGTTTCAAAAATCAAGTCCGATTTTTTAAGAGTGGAAACTAAACGACTCGTCTCATATTTAAAATATACTGAAAATAATTATAAAAAAAGGATTGCTTATTGCATCGGCGACTTTAGAGAAGCTATGATAAGAGCTTCCGAGAAATCCGGAATTTTCGTAAAGATAGTCCCTCTCGATGAAACAGTTGAATGTAATTTGCAACCTAATAAGAAATTTATATACAACAGCCTTTCCTGCGAACCTTACAAAAAAGATTTCAAAAACGCAATTTTAAAAATTAAAAACGAATTAAAATCAGAAGATACCGACGAATCGGAAACAGATGAACTGAAAAATAATACGTGTAATTCAAATAACAAAAAAAATGAAAAGTCGGATAAAAAGTCGAGTAAAAAATCGAATAAAAAATCTGATATCGACATTGAATGGTTTGAAGTTTGAGCAAGATTTTTTAATCTTGCTCAAACTTCCGTTTCATTTTTTAAGAAAAACTTTGGGTCGGTTTTTATCTCTAATTGAAAATCCCGTTTTTCCTCATTTTATTTTGCGGCTCGGCCATTTTCTTTATTTTTCAGAAGCTCGTTTTTTATTGTTCATGAAATATCTGAATTTCGTTTTATTCTTTTTAAAAATTTCAAGAGCTGCCAGATCGTATCATTTCCATTAAGAATTTAAAAGCTGCCGGGTTGTATCATTGATATTAAGAATTTAACGGCTTATACGTTTTTTCGTTTTATATGATGACCCGAGTTCCGTTTTATTTTTCGATGCAGCACTTTTCAAGATTATTGGACGTCCTTTTTTTTCAAATATTCATGAAAAACCGGAATCTCGTTTTATTCATTTTAAATATTTTACGCAGCTGCGTTTCATCGTATTTAAGATTTTAACGGCAGCACGTTTTATTTTTTAGGTTTTATTGCTTTTACATTTTTTTAATTTCTGTAATATAAATTAATCATGAAATAAGGCTTGTGTATAATTTATATATTATAACGTTGTATTAATATTGTCGTTTGTTTATATGATTATTTTTATCAACGGCATTTTAATTGTTTAAACAACAAACAGTATTTTAATTATTTAAACAACAAACAGTATTCTAATTATTTAATCAATAAAAGGTATTATTAATTATTTAAACAACAAAAGCAATATGAAAATACAATAAACAAATTTATAAGGGGTTATATTTCATAAATCCGATTTTATAATTATTTTAGGATTATGATTGTTTATTGTATTCTTTGTTAAACTTGGTAAAACATTCTGCAGGCGGGTGGTAAATATGAAATCTTCTTTAATAGATACAATTTTTCTTTCGGAAAAGCGTATTAATTTATTACTTTTATTACTTGACGGTCCCAAATCGTCGGATGATATCAAAGACATGTTAGATGTGAATTGGGGCGCAATGATTCCTCAAATAAAAAAGTTGCAGGAATGGGAACTTATAGACGTTGAAGACAGAGTTTATTCTCTTTCCGATATGGGAAGGCCTATAGTTGAAAACGTTTTGAATTTGTTAAATATTCTTGAGATTTATGAAAAAAATTTCGATTATTTGTCTACGCGTCGTTTATCGGTCATTCCTCCCGATTTGTTAAAGTCGATGGGTGAAATGGAAACGACAAGTATGATTGAAACGGATCTTACAAAAATATTCGATGCAAATGAAGAAGTAATCGAAAATATGAAAGATGCAAAAAAATGCATAAGTCTTATATCGTTTTTTCAACCGCAATATAATGAATTATACAATACGTTGATTAAAAACGGCTGTGACGTTACTTTCGTTTTCTCGGAATCTGTTTGGAATAAAATAAAATCGGTTTATGTGTACGAAAAAGGAGTTCCTTCCGACGGAAGCATATTTCTAGATTGGATGAATACACGTATTTACATTGTTCCGGACGGAATCGATATTTTGGAACTTACATTGACCGACGAAATTCTGCTTCTGAGTTTTTTTGATGACGAATCACGTTTCGACTCAAGATATCTTTTATGCAAAGGTAAAAACTCTTTAAAATGGGGAAAAAAGCTGTACGATTCACTAACTAAAGATATTAAACGCATAGAGACAAACATAAAAGATTGAATTTTATTGTTTTTAAATAAACACAAAAAATTTATATTTTCCATTTTTTTACGACCGTTTTTTTTCGGTCGTTTTTAATTTCATTTTTTTTCTTTTTTTTATTTTATTTTATTTTAATTTTTCATTTTTTTCATTTATTTTTTTTTTTATTTTATTTTATTTTATTTTTAAATTTTCGAGCATTTTGCATGCCTGGCAATATTTTCCGCTTGTTGGGTCGCCGCATTTTTCACAAAAACTAATTTTAGTAACAAAAATTTCATCTTTTGTCTTTCTTATTATCGGGACAATTGTATCGAATCCTTTAAGCAGCGAATATTTCGTTCCCGGGTGTTTTATTTCATAATCGTTTAACATATTTCTTACTTCTTTTCTCAAAGCTCCGAAAGAATGAGGGCATCTCGTCAATTCCATCGGCATATCGTGAATGTATGCGTAAAGTGCAACTTCTCTTTCCGAAATTTTCCTGAGCGGTTTTACTCTCAATACAAAATGTTCATTTTCTTCTGTTGAAGAAGTTTGAAGCATTCTTGCAACGTCACCTTTGAAATAATTTAACATAATCGTTTGTGCTTCATCGTCCAAATTGTGTCCTATTACCAACTTTGTTGCGCCGAGCTCTCTTGCAGCTTTATTTAGCAATTTTTTTCTTAAAACGCCGCAATAACTGCAAGCGCCGGGTTCTTTTTTATCATTGTTTTTATGATTTTTATGATTTTTATAATTTTCAAAAATATTATTTTCTTTTACGATATAATCCATTGTAGTTTCGTACTCGTCTTTAAACGAATATATTTTATGTTCTATTCCATACTTTTTCGTAAATTCTTTTGTGCGTTTAATTGATAAATTTCTGTAGCCTTCAATTCCTTCATCTATCGTAATTGCAACTATTTTTATGTCAGGCCGCCTTTCGAATATTTTATTAATTATATAAAGTGCAACGGAACTGTCTTTTCCGCCGCTTAAAGCAACTGCAATCACATCGTTTTTATTTATTTTGTAAGTCTGTCTTATAGTCAGCTTTACTTTTCTCTCAACATCTTCACAAAAATGATTTTCACACAAATGCATCCCGGAATATCTCTGATAAATAATAGCAGGGGCTCTGCATTTTTTGCATTTTATATACGACGTTTCTTCAAATCCGACACTATTGTTAGTCATTGTTTCACTGTTATTTTCGGCATTTTGTAATATATGTTTTTTGTTTCATGTATTTTTGTTTCATATTTTTGTTGTAGATATGCTTATATATTATAAATTATTATAGATATATCGATAATATTACGATTAATTCCATTTTTAATCTTAGTATTATGCTTTAATAGTAGTTTTATATCAGTTTTAAAAAGTAAATTATTTAGCAAATTATTTAGTAAATTAATTATTTAGTAAATTATAATGTTTTAATATAGAAATTAAATAGGTGTGTTTTTATGTCTCTTAATGATTCTATTGTAGATATAGCAGCCAAAGTGGATGATCTTCTTGAACCGTACTCATCTCACGGAAAGAAAAATGCTCTTGTGGCAGCAGTACTTGGTCTCTTTTTCCCCGGAACAGGCCACATGTATATATGGGAAACGGTAAAAGGTGTCAAATTATTCCTTTTATGGATATGCTTAATTTTTATATTGATAATATTTTCTATATTGTTGACAATAATTACCATTGCAATACCTTTTTTGGGAATTATTACAATTTTTATCCCGCTTTTGTTCCCTCTAATATTTATCGTATTAGCAATTTATTCCGCATATGACGCATACAAACTTACAAATGAATATAACGAAAGAGGAAACTTTGAATAATTTTAAATGATTTTAATACATTTGTTTTTCATTTTTTCATTTTTCTCTTTTTATTTTTTATTTTTCTCTTTTTATTTATTTTTTTTATCTTCAAGTCTTTTCTTTAGGCTTTCCGCCAAATCTCTCATTTGAATCGCTCTTTCGAAATCAAGCAATTCCGCCGCAATATACATTTCCGACTCATATTCGGCGATGAGTCCTGCAATTTCCGCTTTCGGAACATATTTTACATCCGTTATTTCTACGATTTGATCTTGAATCGGTTTTTTGATAGTTTGGGGTGTTATATTATGTTTTTCGTTGTATTCTATTTGGATTTTTCTTCTTCTTCTTGTCTCTTCAACCGCTTTTTTAATTGATTCGGTTTCTTTGTCGGCATACAAAACAACTTTTGAATCTGCATTTCTTGCGGCTCTTCCTATTGTTTGAATAAGACTTCTGTGATTCCTTAAAAAACCTTCTTTGTCGGCGTCGAGTATTCCTACAAAACCTACTTCCGGAATATCGAGTCCCTCTCTTAAAAGGTTGATTCCGACTAAAACGTCAAAAGTTCCTAAACGCAAATTTCTAATAATTTCCGTTCTTTCAATCGTTTTTATGTCGGAGTGAAGATATCTCGTTTTAATTCCGGCATCCGCCAAATACTCCGTCAATTCTTCTGCAAGCCTTTTAGTAAGCGTAGTTACAAGTGCCCTGTTTCCTTTCTCTGTAACTTTTTTTATCTCTAAAATCAAATCTTCAATTTGACCTTCAATCGGTCTAATTTCAACATCAGGGTCAACTAATCCGGTAGGTCTTATTACTTGCTCAACTACTTTTTTGGAATGTTCAAGTTCATAATCTCCCGGAGTTGCCGATACAAAAATCGTGTTGTTCATATACTTTTCAAATTCATGAAATTGAAGCGGTCTGTTGTCGTATGCGGAAGGTAGTCTAAATCCGTATTCTATTAATGATTTCTTTCGGGCGCGGTCTCCGTTGTACATGCCTCTGATTTGCGGCAAAGTCTGATGGCTTTCATCGATTACGAGTAAAAAATCGTCCGGGAAATAGTCTAAAAGACAAAACGGCGGCTCACCCGGTTTTCTTCCGTCAAAGTGCATGGAGTAATTTTCAATTCCTTTACAACTTCCCGTCTCTTGTATCATTTCTATATCGAAAAGCGTTTTTTGTTTTAAGCGGTGAGCCATGAGCATATCGAGCTCACCGAGTCGTTCGTCCAGCTCTTTTAAAATATCGTTTATCGCCCGATTTTTTTCATTTTCGGGAATTACATAGTGCTTTGCGGGATAAATATAAAATTCGTCCATCGATATCTTTTTTGTATTATTTTGTTTATCGATTTCCGAAATTCTTTCGATTTCATTTCCGAAAAACTCAATTCTTATTATATCTTTGTAATAACCCGGAATTAAATCGATAGTGTCTCCTGTTACTCTAAATCTTCCCGACATAAGTTCCAAATCGTTTCTTTCAAACTGAATATCGACGAGTTTTAAAATAACGTCGTTTCTTTTTATTTTTTGCCCGACAAAAATTTCAAATCCCAATTTCTCAAAATTTTCCGGATTTCCAAGACCGTAAATGCAAGAAACGGAAGCAACAACGATAACATCTTTTCTGGACATTAAGGATGCCGTCGTTTCAAGTCTCATCTGATCGATTATGGGATTTATTTGTGCATCTTTTTCAATATATTGGTCTTTTGCCGGGATATACGACTCCGGCTGATAATAATCATAATAAGAAACGAAATATTCGACTCTGTTATTTGGGAAAAACTCTTTAAATTCCGTGTAAAGTTGAGCCGCCAAAGTCTTATTGTGTGCGATAACAAGTGTCGGCTTTTGCACATTTTGAATTACATTTGCAACAGTAAATGTCTTTCCTGAACCGGTAACTCCTAAAAGTGTTTGGAACTGATCGCCTCTTTTAATTCCTTCGGTCAATTCCTTTATTGCTTTTGGTTGTGAGCCTTTCGGCTCGTAAGAAGAGACGACTTCAAAAGGCAAAGTCGCTTTGTTTCTTTTTGGAATATTTATACTTTTTTTTTCACTCATAAAATTCGCTTTTAAAACAGTTTCTTTTTTTCTTTTATTTTGGCAACAATTTTTCTGCTGCTGAAAAGCTTTCCTTCTCTTTTCGGCAATCGAACAACCTTTGCATTTATATTATTTTCTTTCAATTTTTTTTCCAAATCCTTTTCATTGAAATGTTGGTCATAACCTAAAACGATAATATCGGGTTTTATTTCAATTACAGGATTTAAAAAATTTTCTTTATCGCCCAGAATTGCTTTGTCAACAACTCTTAAAGCACCGACCATTTCACATCTTTGTTCTTCGCAAATTACCGGTTTCGGCTTATGGCGTATATTTTCATCTCTTGCTACAACAACAAACAGTTCGTCTCCTAACGCTTTTGCCTCATTTAAAAAATATAAGTGTCCTGGGTGCAAAATTTCAAAAGTCCCGGTTGCAAGAATACGAGTCATTGACAAATGATAACGCCTATTTAATATAAAAAACTATAAGTTGATTTTTAGTTATCATGGAACAAATACGAAATATTTGCCATAATTTTCCCGGATTCGGTAAGTTTTATTTTTTTCTTTGCTCTGCTGAATTTGGAAGTTTTTACAAATCCCAAATCTTCGAGTTCTCTTACAATTCTTGAATATTTATTCCTGTTAGTTCCTTTTCCGTAATCGAGATTTAAACCTTTTACTACCAAATCTTTAAGCGAATCAAATTCATTTTCTTCATTGATTTTATTTATTACATCCAAATGAGTTTTGTTCTGCGGTTTTATGGGCATTACCGGAATTTCGATAATTTTTTCCGCATCCGATTTTTCACTTTGATAATCTTTAATTCTCGTGTAATAAATATCGACTCCCATGCTTGCCGCCGTTACGTAAGATGCGATAGTCACAACTCTTGTCGACGAAGACGAATTTATGTATATTCTGCATGAGACATCGTTTTCTCTTTCTTCTACTATTATATCATACAATGCTCTTACAACATCCGAAAACTCAAAAAGATCCGTTTCTTTAATTTCCTACTCAATCCTCTCCGGAATTTTGGTACAAATCTCTTTTGTGATCTCACGTGCTTTAATTTCGTCAGGTCTCGTTTTATCACTGCCGAGCAAAAATATGATTTTTGACGGCGAATAATTATTAAACGGAATCAAATAAGAATTTATAGGATCTCCCGAACCTACAGGCACTATATGTACGATTTTATTGCTTGCTTTATTCACTTTTAATCTCCCCCAAGTTAACAACTTTTATGTTAACCTGTTATATAATCAATATTCTATATAGATTTGAAGATGTGAAGTTCTCAAAAAAACTGTTAATTACACAAAAAAATAGTTAAATACACAAAAAAACTATGCATATTGTATTGCTATTGTTTTTCTATTGTTTTGTCATAAATTTAATTTATAGCCGTTTTCTTTAAGTTCTTTTCTGATTCTTTTATAATCCGGGCAATACATTTCAACATTTTTCCAAAATTCTTTTGAATGATTTTTCACTTTTATGTGGCACATTTCATGTGCTATTATATATTTAATATATTTTTCGGGTCCGTTTAAAAGCGCGTAATTTATTTTTATAATATTATCGGAAGTACACGACCCCCATTTGCTTTTATAGTACCCCGCAAAAATTCCTTTTGGTCTCTTGAAATTGTTTTTAACGCAAAAGTTTTCAATTTCCTTTTCCAAGTAATTTTCCGTCTCTTTTTTTAAAAATACATGAAGTCCGTTTTCGATTAAAGACTCTATGTCAAGCGTCTTTTGAATCTTTAAAAAAGTTTCACACGTTATATTTTTTAAAGGGAATTTTTCATTGTCTTTTAAAAAATGTTTTTTAGGAATAAAAACGGACGCCCTATAAAATTTCCCATGAAATTCAACATTTGCGTATGCTTTTCTTCTATTGTCGTTTAAAATATGCACATCGATTATTATCGGATATTTTTTCCCTTTAAAACAAACCAACGAATTCGGGTTATACTTTTTTTTATCGAGCGGTTTAACAGTTTTAACCCTTTTTAAAAAAGCATTGTTTTTCTTTAAAATATCGATAATCTGTTCCGTTTTTACATATTCAGGCGCTCTGACCGATATGTATACAACATCATTTTCGTCTATTTTTGTAGAAAACGAAACGCTTTTTTTACGTCTCGATGAATAAATAATTTCTACAGGAAACTTCTGTCCGTCAATATCCAAATAAATCATGAAATCTATCTTATCTGCTTTTGTTTTTATCATTTACTTTTATTCCGGCTTAGCCATGCCGTCTTTTTAATTCTTCTTCGATTTCTTCCGGCTTAACCCCACACTCAAACAACATCAAAAGCAAGTGGAAAATTAAATCGGAAGTTTCGTATATAATTTCTTCTTTTTTCCCGTCTTTTACTGCCAATATCGTCTCGGTGCATTCTTCTCCGACTTTTTCAAGTATTTTGTTAATTCCTTTTTCATCATTTAAAATTCTGCAGACATACGAGCCTTCCGGCTGTTCCTTTTGTCTCTTTTCAATCGTTTTGTATATCTCGTCAATAATATTTTCACAAGTTTCGTTCATAAAAACGCCTTCGTAATTTTTTAGATATTAAATTTTTTAGATTCTTTAATTTTTTTAGAATTTTTAGATTCTTTAATTTTTTTAGAATTTGTAAATTTTCGGCTTCCGTTTTATTTTGGCTGAACGGCGCATATCAAGATTTTTCAATGACCGTTTATTTCGTCATTCAAGAAACGCAGCACTCGTTTTATTCTTTTAAGATTTTAACTGTGCTTTCGTTTTATTCTTTCCTTGACGGTTTTGGTGTTGGTGGCCTAATTTCGTTTTCCTGCTTTATTCTTTTTTAAAAAAGCCGTTTTTCGGGTTTCCTTTTTAGCTGATACGCCCTCGCACCCGTTTTTTTGTTTTTTCGCGGTCCTTTTCAAGATTTTCCGCAGTTCGTTTTTTTAAGAATCATGAAAAACCGGTTTTCGTTTTATACTTTTTAAGATTTTTCGGTTTTCCCGTTTTTTCATAATGCAATTATTTTTCAGGAGCCGTAATCTCTCCCGTTACGGCAGATGCTCCTGCCGTTTTTGGTGAGCACAAATAAACGGAAGCATCGGGACTTCCTTGTCTTCCTTTGAAATTTCTGTTTGAAGTCGACAAACCTACTTCTTTTTTTCCGAGACGTCCAAAAGAAGCTCCCATACAGGGGCCGCAACAAGCCGATTCTACGATTGCTCCTTTTTCAATGAGTTTTTCAATATATCCCGCTTTAAGCAATTTCATATATTCGGTTCTCGATGCGGGAACTGCAATTACTCTTACGTTTTTTGCAAAAGGCTCGTCTCCGACTTCGTTTAAAAACATTTCAAAATCTTCAAATCGGCCGTTTGTACAAGAGCCGATGAAAATTTGGTCGACAGAAACGTTTTTTACGTCTTCCGCATCACAAATAAAGTCCACTCTGTCGGGGCATGCGACTTTTGGATTTAAATCGTTTACGTTTATGTCATGCACTTCCGAAAAATTCGCAGACTCGTCCGACTTTAAAAATTTTAAATCGTCAAACGTATTTTCGTTTGCAAACTTTTCATTTCTTTTTGAAACATAATCATAAGTTTTTTTGTCAGGCTCTATTATTCCCGTTTTTGCACCCATTTCAATTGCCATATTCGAAACTGTCATTCTTTGGGAAATATCCATATCGGATACAGCCGACCCTTTAAATTCTGCTGCTTTGTAAGTGCAGCCGTCTGCACCTACTTTTCCTATAATTGAAAGAATTAAATCTTTGGAACAAACATTGCCTGAGAATTTCCCGTTTGCATTAAACAAAACAGTTTCAGGCACTTTAAACCAAAGCTTTCCGGTCGCCAAAATATTTGCCATATCGGTTGACCCGACACCGGTTGCAAAAGAACCGAGAGCTCCGTACGCACAAGTGTGAGAGTCGGCGCCCAAAACCAAACTTCCCGGCAAAACATGTCCTTTTTCAGGAAGAACCTGATGACAAATTCCTTCGTATATGTCATAAAAATATGTAAGATTTTGTTCTTTCGCAAACTTTCTTAAATATATGTGGTTTTCGGCCGCTTTTATAGAATCGGCCGGAACCTGGTGGTCAAAGAGCAAAATAACTTTATCTTTATCAAATACGAGAGATTTTGAGTTTTTTCCGTGAAGTCTGTTTGACTCTTCAAATATTTTATAAAAACCGTCAACAGCCAAAGGCCCTGTAACATCGTGAATCATCGCGCAATCGATATTCGCAATAGTATATTCGCCCGCAAACACGTCTTTTCCGGATTTTAGTGAAAATATTTTTTCAGAAAGAGTCTGTTCTTTCATATTTTTGGATCCCTCCCGGATATTTAATTTTATTTACTTATATATAACAACAGTTGCGTTTCTGATATGTAAAACATCGATTTCTTTTCCGTCCAATACTGTTTCTTTTATAATATCGACCGAATCGGACTCAAGTGTAATTTCTTCCGAATTGAAATTTACGACTATTTTGTTTTCCGCTTTCATTTTTTCAATTTCTTTCGGATCTGTCGATTTCAATATTTGTGCAATTTTTCCGGCATCTTTTCTAAAAGCAGGTCCGAGTACGTTCATATTCGGATTTGCCGCCGTTGCAACATATGATATTTCCGGCTCGCCTTTCATAATCGAAACCGGACTGTTTGTAGCCCCGGAAATGTCTGTTGCGTCTACATTTACTCCGTAAATTTCTATTTTTTGAAGAGGAGCGTTAAGTGCAATTTTGTTTTCCGATTTATATTTTCTAATTTCGCTTGTAATGTCTTTTATATATTCGCCCGATTCTTTTATTCCTTCCGATTCATAACTTTCGTCAACAGTCGGCCACATCTGTGTGTGTATGCTTTCACCGTTTTCATACAATCCCGAATACATTTCTTCAGCAATAAAAGGAGTAAACGGAGCCAACATTTTACAAAGAGCGTCAAGCGCTCTGAAAAGCGTATATTTTGCAGCGTTTGCATCGTCTTCATTTTCACCGTAAATTCTGCTCTTTACGAGTTCCAAATAATTATCAGCCAAAATATCCCACGAAAAAGATCTTATCGCTTTAAAGCAGTCGTCAAATCTAAACGCTTCCATCGCCTGTGTTCCGTCATATATCGTTTTATTCAATTCCGATAAAAGCCATTTGTCCGTTTCCCTTAAAAGATTTGTGTCAAACGAATCCGCATCGTCTTTTCCGAAATTTCCCAAATTAATCATCGAAAAACGATATATGTTCCACAGCTTTTGAATAAATCTCGATGCCGATGTTATATCGTTCCATCTGAACATAACATCCGATCCGACAGTCCCTCCAAGAGCCGCCCACTGTCTGAAAGCGTCAGCTCCGTACTCATCGGTTACTTCTTCAGGAGATATGATATTTCCTTTCGATTTGCTCATTTTGTGGCCGTCAGGCCCTAAAACCATTCCGTTAATCACAATCGATTCCCAAGGAATTTGATTTTCAATCGCATCGGTTCTAAGTATTGTATAAAACGCCCAAGTTCTTATAATATCGTGGCCCTGTGGTCTAAGCTGGGTCGGAACTCTCAATTTTTTGTCGCTCTTCCAACCCGATACATAAAGAGCGGTAAGAGACGAATCCATCCAAGTGTCCAAAACGTCCGTTTCACCTTCAAAGTTTTCAGAGCCGCAAGAGCATTTTTTCCCGGGCGAATCTTTTGTCGGATCAATCGGCAACATATCTTCATCTGCAACCAAAATTTCGCCGCAATCTCTACAATACCAAATCGGAATTGGAGTTGCAAATATTCTTTGTCTTGAAATGCACCAGTCCCATTCCATCGTTTCAGTCCAGCTTTCCAAACGAACTTTCATGAAAGGCGGAACCCAATCGATTTTATTTGCCGCATCAATTATTCTTTTCTGATCTACTTTTACAAACCACTGCGGCTCGGAAAGCAATTCTATAGGCGTTTTGCATCTCCAACAAAGTCCAACGTTTTGATCCAATTCTTTTTGATCAAAAAGTATATTTTCTTTTTTCAAATCGGCAATTATTGCTTTTCTGGAATCTTCTATTGTCATTCCTTCATACTTTCCTGCAGCGCTTGTCATATGACCCATTTTGTCAATTGCCTTTGTGACTTTTAATTTATGCTGCATTGTCCATCTGATGTCTTGTTTGTCACCGAAAGTGCAAATCATAACGACACCGGACCCAAATTCCGCATCAACCGCTTCATCTTTTATAATTTCAACTTTTTGTCCGAAAATCGGAACTTTTAAGTGTTTTCCTATATATTCCTTGTATCTCTCATCATTCGGATTTACGGCAACGGCGGCACACGCACATAAAAGTTCGGGTCTTGACGTTGCAATTTCCAATTTTACATTTTTATCTTCTTCGAGTTCAAAATAAATATAATTCAAATCCGATTTATTGAAATCATACTCAACTTCCGCCAAAGCAATTGCAGTTTCACATCTTGGACACCAATTTACAGGATGCTCTTCATGGTAAATAAAACCCTTTTTATACATATCTACAAATGAAAGTTGAGTTTTTACGAAATACTCCGGTTCCATAGTAATATATTCATTACTCCAATCGTTTGAAAAACCGAGTCTCAACATCGTTTTTTTCATTTTGGCGATATTTTCGGTAGTCAGTTCTTCGCACATTTTCCTGAATTCCGCTCTGGGTATTTGATTTTTCGTAATATTGTTTATTTCTTCAACTTTCACTTCTGTTGGCAAACCGTGGCAATCCCACCCTTGAGGGAACATAACATTATATCCGCGCATCCTTTTATACCTTGCAATAAAATCGATATAGCACCAATTCAAAGCATTTCCTATATGGAAATTTCCGGTAGGATACGGCGGCGGCGTATCTATTATATATTGCGGCCTTTTATTATCGTCCCAATCAAAATAGTAAATGGACGGATCCCATAATTCGACCCGCTTCTGCTCTATTTCATTCGTATTATACTCTTTCGGTATATCTTTCCCCATCTAATAAACACCTGAACTTGATAATGTTTTATTTTTTATTATTTTCTTCATTTTTATTTCATTTTTTTCATTTTTAAATGTCGCTTTCTTTTTATTATATTATTTATTATAATTTTATTATAATTTGCGACTCATGTTCCGGAATCCCAGCTTTCCATATACTTTTTCTGTTTATCCGATAATGTATCAATTTCGATTCCCATCGATTCCAATTTTAACGATGCTATTTTTCTGTCGGTTTCTTCCGGCATTTTATAAACTCCCGGAATTAATTTGTTCTCCGATATATACTTTACACCAAGTGCCTGATTTGCAAAACTCATATCCATTACTTCAGCCGGGTGTCCGTCGCCTGCAGCCAAATTTACGAGTCTTCCCTGTGCCAATACATATATTTTTTTTCCGTAAATTGAATATTCGCAAATATTATTTCTGACTTCTCTTACCGAATCGGCTTCTTTTCCGAACATTTCAACATCAATTTCGACATTGAAGTGACCCGCATTTGAAAGTATGGCGCCCGACTTCATATTTTTTACATGCTCCATTGTCAAGATATCTCTATTTCCCGTTGCCGTTACAAAAATATCTCCAATTTTTGCGGCATCTTCCATTTTCATAACGGAGTAGCCGTCCATTCTTGCTTCAAGTGCTCTTATCGGGTCCACTTCCGTTACTATAACCGATGCCCCAAGGCCTGCAGCATTTTTGGCAATTCCTCTTCCGCACCAGCCGTATCCTCCTACCACTACGTTTTTACCCGCAACGAGCAAATTGGTGGTTCTCATAATTCCGTCCCACGCCGACTGTCCGGTTCCGTATCTGTTGTCAAATAAATATTTCGTATATGAGTCGTTTACGGCAATTACCGGGATGTGAAGCGCCTTTTCGGCATGCATTGCTTCAAGTCTTTTAACTCCCGTTGTGGTTTCTTCACAAGCGCCCGAAATCGTTTCAATCATTTCGGGCCTTTCTTTGTGAATTTTAAAAATCAAATCGGCACCGTCATCTATTATCAAATCGGGAGAAAAATCTAAAACGCTGTCCAACGCTTCATAATATTCTTTATTGGAACAACCGTACTTTGCAAAACATTTAATTCCCTTTTTATTATTCAAAGCCGCCGCAACGTCATCTTGCGTACTTAACGGATTGCATCCTGTAATTGCAACTTCGGCACCTCCGGCAACCAATGTTTCAACCAAAACGGCCGTTTTTGCCTCAACGTGAAGAGCCATACCGATTTTTCGACCCTTAAACGGCTTTTCGGAAACGAATCGTTTTTCAACCTTTTCAAGAACAGGCATGTGATTTCTGGCCCACTCTATCTTTTTATCACCGGATTTAATATCTGCCATATATATCAACTTTTTTAAATAATAAAAACATTTTAAAATAATAAAAAAAAATTAAATTTTAAATAATTGAAAATCATAAAAATAAAAATCATAAAAATAAACTATAAAGTATGACATAAGTATGACATATTTTTAATATTTATATGTTTGTTGTTTTTCGCTTTATTTATTTATTTATTTATTTATTTATTTTTATTCTATTTGTTTTTTTTTTTTCATTTTTTTCAGTTTTTTATATATCTTAATTTGACATGTATCGTTCCAATGCGTTTTTCATTTTTTCCAGATTCGCTTTTTTCCCGGTCCAAATTTCAAAAGAGCGTGCGCCTTGATTCAAAAGCATTTCTTTTCCGTCGATACATATCGCATTTCTTTTTTTTCCTTCCGATAAATAAGGCGTTATATTTTTTGAATAAACGACATCGAATAGCACTTTTTTTGAGTTTAATATGTTGTTCAATATGTTGTTTAATATGTCGTTTGAATCGTTCAAAAATCCGTCCGCTGCTTCTTCAATTAAAAAATTCCAAGGCGACAAATCGGAGTCATTCATCCCGAGACTCGTTGCATTTATAAATATATCGAATTTCGATAAATTTTCCAATGTCATTTCGTTTTTTTTCAAAATAGAGAATTTAGAGTATTTTGATTCATTTAAATATTTTTTATCGTTTGTTTTATTAATTTCTTTAACTAAACTTTCAGATCTTTTTTCCGTTCTGTTCACAATTGAAATGCTTGCTCCTTCATTTATTAACGAATATGCGATTGCTCTTGCAGCTCCTCCCGCGCCGATAATCAGTATTTCTTTTCTGAAAATATCGGACACGTGATTTTTCAACGAATCGTAAAAACCCCAAGCATCCGTATTATATCC
>JAAYST010000006.1 GCA_012518265.1 Candidatus Methanofrustulum fimipullorum
GACAATTATCTCGACTCACGATATAAATTTGCTACCGAATTTGGCCGATAAAATATATTTACTGAATAAAAGAATACTTAAAGTAGGAACACCGGAAGAAGTTTTCGAAGAAGAAGATTTGCTAAATGAAAATAATCTTGAAGCGCCGGAAATTTACAAATTGTTTAAAGAAATTAAAAAATTAAATTTGAGAATTGAATACGAAAAAATTCCGGTTACATTCGATGAAGCAATAGAAATCGTGAAAAAATCCGTCTGAAAATTACAATATTTCGCCGACTTCCAGAGAGCCGGCATTCTTTTTTCAAATCACTATAAAGCTCCCCCCACCTCTTTTTAAAGATTTGGAATATCTCAAACTTTACATGTTTTACAATTTGCCGGAACGGCAAATTGTAAAACACACTGTTTTTTAGGATTTTTAAAATGCTAATTTGCCAAGCTGTAAAATTGCAAAGCTATAAAATTGCAAAGCTATAAAATTGCAAAACTGTAAACTGCTAAACTGTAAACTGCTAAACTGTAAACTGCTAAACTGTAAACTGCTAAACTGTAAACTTACCAAGCTGTAAAATTGCAAAACTGTAAAATTGCAAAGCTGTAAACTTACAAAACTTAAAACTTTACAAGCTGTAAACTTTGACTTTTTAATATATCTAAAAATATTACATAATAATAAAAAAAGCAAAAAAAAACTTTATTTTTTTATAAATTATTTTTAGATTTTAAGTAAATTATATATTTTTAATGCAAAAAATAAGACTTGAAATTACAATTTTTTAGTTTTTTAAAATATCAAATTTTATGCAGGCGCATAAAAATATTTTTTGAAAGATTTCAATAAAAACGATATCTATTAAACTATATAAGATTTACCTTTTTGTATGTTTAAAAAGATATTTGTACTTATAAAAATAACAATTTTAACAACAAATGTTAAATATGGAAATGAAGTATTAAGGTATAATGTTTTTACGAAGTTGTAAAAACATTTTGTAAAAGAATAAAAGATAAAAATATAATATATTAAAAATTGATTTTATTTTAATTTTATTTAGTTATATCAGCAAAATAAAATCAAAAGTAAACGATGTGATAAACATGAGAAAACATATTATAGTACTTTTAGTTCTTGCGACAATTACATTATCTTTCGCAAGTGTAGCAACAGCTCAACAAATGACATCTGAAGATTTCTTATCTGACGGACAAAACCTTGTATTTCCGAAAATAGCTGAAATGCACGAGGGACATGACCATGACCACGATCACGACCATGATCACGACCATGACGACCACCACCACATGCCCGGATTTACAGCAGGAATAGGACTCCTTTCAATAATCGGTGCAGGAATCGCAATTAAAAGAAGAAAATAATCGAAATATCTAAAAAATAATCGATTTTAAATAAAAGACCGAAAACCGAAGGTTTTCGGTCTTTTAAGTGTATTACAAAAAAAGAATAAAACTAAGCTGACGTTAAAATCCTAAAAAAATAATACGAAGCAACCGTTAAAATCTTAAAAAAGAATAAAACTAAACGCCGTTAAAATCCAAAAAGTGCCAAGCCGCACAAAGAAAACAGAAAAGGCGACTATTTTTCAAAAAAATAAAAAACGGATGCGAGATTTTTTCTTAGTGCCGAGCTACACAAAGAAAACGGAAAAGCTACTATTTTTCAAAAAATTAAGAAAACGGATGCGGGGCTTTTTTCTTAAAATGGAATGAAACGTAGCAGCCGTTAAAATCCAAAAAACAATAAAACGAAACGACCGTTAAAATCTTAAAAACAATAAAACAAAATACCGTTTAAATCCTAAAAAGTGCCGAGCCGCACAAAGAAAACTGAAAAGGCAACTATTTTTCAAAAAAAAACAAAAGACGAGCGCGGTTTTTTCTTAAAGTGAATGAAACGACGCAGCATTTGAAATTTTAAGGTGAATGATACGACGTAGCTTTTAAAATTATAAAATGGAATAAAACGACGCAGCATTTGATATTTTAAAAAAGAAAATTAAAAAAAGGAAAAAAAAATAAGAAATGGACAAGTCCGTTTATTATTAATTGAAAAAACATTAAAACATAAATGTTTTATTTTTTGTTTTTGTTTAGTTTTTGTTTTAGTTTTTGTTTTTATTTGAGAAAATTAATATTTGGAGCGTTGAAGTGTCATAAGGTCTTCGACGGTAAGGGTTCCACCGTCTTTGAATTTATCTATTATGTCCTTTCTGTCTTTTTCCGCTTCGGCTTTATTAAATGTACCTTGAGAATCTCTTGAGCGTTTCGGTTTGCCCATTTCTCGTTCGATTTCTCTGATTTCCTGTTGTTTTTCAACAAAAATTTTGTGCTGTTCGTCAGCAGCTTCTTGTGCTTTTATGAAGTTTTTGTGTGCTGCGTCGGATTCTGCTCGAGAGCTGTCGGCTTCTTTAAAAGCAGCAATCATTTTTTCATGATATTCCTGTGCAATTTTTGCGCTTTCGTTTAATTTGTTATGATATTCAGAGGCTTCATCACGAATTTTTTGAGCTTCTTCCAAGAGATTTTTAAGATCCGTATTTTCTTCAAGTTTTCTTTTCTTTTCTTCAATTTCAGTTTCAAGCTCTTTAATTCTATTTACGAGATCCTTTTCTTTTTGAGGAGATTGAACGGTCGTTTGTTGAGTAAACTCAAGACTTTCCAATTGCTTCTTCAGTTGTTTTATAGAAGGTCCGTCCAAATTGCTGTCTTTTCTCAAAGAATCCGCTTGGGAAAACAATTTGTTTGCTTTTGCATTTATATTGTCTCTTAATTCTTTGTTTTTAGAAACTTCCTCGTTTGCTTCATCGCGTTTTGCTTTATATTCTTGAGCAACTTCGATCATTTCTTTAGTTTTGTTGTTAAGCTCGTTACGAATATTTGCATAGTTGCTTGCTTCTGAATTTAACTGATTTCTTTTCTCTCTTGCTTCATCTGAAATAATTTTCAGCTCGTTTTTTCGTATTTGAAGTTCTTTCATCATTACAATATTTCCTCCGTTTCCGACATAAAAGCCGGCCTTTCGGTTTTTAACATTATGCGCTTTACGGGACATGATTCCGACTTTAGAGGGCGTCTTTGATTACAGGAATTAAAAGACTCAAATCTTTTCCGGGAACGTATACATCAGCTGCTTTAATAACTGCAGGTTTTGCATTAAAAGCTACAGACAATCCTGCTTTTTCAAACATACAAATATCGTTTGCGCCGTCACCGATTACAATACATTCTTCGTGTGATATATTAAGACTTGATATGATTTCTTCTAAAACTTCCGCTTTCGAATCCGTTTTCGTAAGAGGGCCGGAAACTTCTCCGGTAAAAACCCCGTTTTCAGAAATAAGTGAATTCGAATATGCATAATCAATATTAAGGTTTTCCGCAACTCGTTTTGCGACTATGTCAAAGCCGCACGTAATCATTGCAGTTACTCCGCCCAATGAGTTAATATAAAAAAACAGTTCTTTGGCACCTTTCATTATTGAAATCTCCGAAACTTTAACTTCGGCATCCGAAACTTTAAGACCGCGCAAAAGAGAAACCCTCAATTTCAAAGACTTTTCAAAATCGATTTCTCCCCTCATTGCACTTTCCGTTATTTTCGAAACCTCCGCTTTTTTGCCTGCAGCATCTGCAAGTACATCTATAGTCTCCCCGTCAATTAAAGTACTGTCCATATCAAATACGAACAATTTAAATCTCATACCGGTTAAGCGATTATCGGGTGCAGAAAAGCTCACGGAACCAAAACCTGACAATTTTATATAAAATGACAGAAATTAATAATAATCCATAATATAAAGCATATGGTATTATAAATATACAATAAAACATATGATATATAATATAAAACATATAGTATATAGAACATATAGTATATA
>JAAYST010000052.1 GCA_012518265.1 Candidatus Methanofrustulum fimipullorum
AAAAAAGTAATTAAAAAAGTAATTAATTAAAAAAAGTTAAAAAATAAAATTTATGAATAAAGTAAGAACTTGTTCTTACTTTATTTATTATCTCTTTTTAAATATTTGATTTTTTTTTGAATTTTTAAATTCAAAAAAATCAAAAATTCAAATTTTATTCAAGTACTTCAAGTATATGTGTTACGATTGTTGATTTTCCGCCTGTCGGTTCAACAAGTATTCTTCCGCAAATGTTGCAGGGAACTTTACGGCTTGCGCTTCCGAAAACGATTTGTTCGTTTTCACAATCGTTACATTTTACTCGCAAAAATCTGCTTTTAGGTTGGTTTGTATAACTCATTTTTATCACTCCGAAAACTCGAATTTTTTAGCTCTGAAACATTTTCTTTGGTGTGATTTGTTGCATTTCGTACATTTGTATTTAAGTGAAATCTTTTTAGTCGGCTTGTCGCCTCCCGGAACTTTGGAGAATTTTCCTGAGTTTCCTATTCCGGTTTGTCTTTTTCTTTGTCTGGTAATCTTTGTCAACGTTGAAGCTCTGCCTTTTTTCACTCTGTCAATTACATGTTCTTCGTGCTGCTTGCAAAAAGGACAATAAGTTCGAATTCTTTTTGGTATTCTCATATTTATTCACCTACGATGTTTTATATAAAAAGGAACACATCAATTTTAAATTTCAATAATAAATCAATAATAAATTGTAAATCGCTGTTTAAAATTTAAACGATTTATTTATTCGGTTCCGTTTTTCTAATGTCCCGAATCCGGAGATTCATCGTGGCGATCGATATCTTTTTTATGCCGTGCGGCATTCAGACTCCGAAATTACCGTAAAATTGGAAGAGCAATATTTCTCTTTATCAAAAGGTTCGCATTTGCAGCCGGCAATAATACTACATCTTGCGAACGTATTCGATAATTGCGTTTGTCGTCTCCCATGAATTCGGGCAAATCCATTAATATTCTAACTAGAATGTATTCATCCTTTATAACTGTTTTGTTTCGCTTTACTATATTCTTTTCATTTTCTAATCCGTTTTCCGATTTTTTTGCATTATTTTTTGCAATGTTGTTTTTTGTGATATTATTTTCTGTTATGCTGTTTTTTGTAATGTTGTTTTCTGCTATGTTATTTTTTGTAATGTTATTTTCTTCTATTTTATTTTCTTCTATGTTGTTTTTTGTAATTTTATTTCCGATTTTATTTTTTTCCGTTTCTTCTTTTTTTGATTTTTCATTAGTATCGTTATATAAGTATAAATCGCCTTCAACGATTTTTTCAATAAGTGCCGAGCGCATTTCGTTTATTGCGTTCAATACGGTTTCGTACAAAACTTTTTCTTCCGGGTGCAGTTTTTCTTCATCTTTTTTCAAAAGACCGGTTCCGGAGCTTGAAAATGCATTTGATGTTGCTCTTTCTATTATTTTTCCCGTTCTCCTCATGAAAATGGTTTCAACGTCCGATATTGCGCTTGTAAGTTCGTCTTCCAACATTTTATATTCTATAGATCTCGGTCTTCCGTTTTTTTTCATTTCTTCTTCTAAAGAGATAGTGTACTCCAACACGTTATCATAAAAATCCAAAGGCAGAGGCCTTAAATCTCTTCCCCTTTCTTTTCTGGTAATTTCTTTTATATATTCAAGATCCATATTTTGCCACTCCTCTGCACATTAAATAAATTGCGGCATATTTCGGAATTTTATAACTTCCTACATCCAAATCATATTCTTTAAAATCCAATTCAAACGAAAAAGGTTTGCCAACTCTTACAGGTATTTCTTCTTTTCCAAAAGCAAAAGCGTCAGACAACGGAAGAAAATTTTCAAGTTCGTCCAATTTGATTTTTTTAGCAATAAATCCGGTTCCCCCATGTAAAGATCCGGGTGCCCTTATCAATCTTTTTATATCGCCTGTAACAGGCTCATCCACGCTTGCCCCCGCATCAACTCCCACTTCGTCCGCCGCCATTTCTATAATTTGTTTAAAAAACTTTCTAAAGTCAAAAGCTTTGAAAAAGTCAAGCCTTCCGTTTACTTCGATATCGTGTAATGCGTCCGGGTTTTTAGAAATTTCCAACAATTTCTTTTTTTCAGTCGGAGTTGCTTGAATATTATTAAATCTTTCTTTTTCGTCCTTTTCCGATTCCTTTACCAAATACTCTATCATATATTTAGTAATCCTTTTTCCCCATCCCGTATCCTGATTTTTTATAGAATATTTTTCCGGAACTTTTTTCATACCTTTAAACGATTTAGACCCGACACCGTAATCGCCCGCCATTGCTTCTTTTGATAAATACGAATCGACTGAAAGGCCTCTTCCTCTTATATAATTTACTATTTCTCTTCTTTCAGCACTTCCAAGGTCTTTTACTTTAGGGTCGTAAATATGAAAATGGTATCCTCGCCCGCCCGAGAAAACAAGCTCTATATTATTTTCATAAAAACCGAAATCATCTGTTAAAAAATCGATTAATTTCAATGTTTCCGATTTAACGTGTTCAAGCATTTCCGAATACGTTTTTTTTGCGCCCGGCAAATGGTCGGCATCAAGGTCGAATATTAAATCTGCCCCTTTCCATTCTTTTCGATTCATCACAGGCGCGGCGGGCGCCGCATAATACGCAACTGAATAATAACAATGAGCCGGAGCCATAGCCGTTAAATATTCTCTCATTTCCCCGTAAGACCCGAACGATTTATGTCTTCTCATAATAATTTCCGGCATCGGATCGAATTGAATAAAACCCCATTCTCTCATATTCAATGAAGGGGGCGCATGAATTTCAGCTTTTTCATAATACTTTTGAAATTCAAATCTCAAAAATCTTTTTGTCAACTCGTCCATTTATACTACCTATACTACCCGATATATTTCGTTCGTTTTTAAATAATTTTATTCTATTTATTAAATGCAAATCATTTAATTAATGCTATCCCATGTTTTATCAATAATTATCAATAATCTTTTTATGCTTTGTTTATTTCTAATTCTTATTACTCTTAATATTGCTCTTAATATTATTAACAGTTATTATAACAGTTATTATTAAATAGGTAATTAAATTATATTATTAAATTGTATTATTTATTAGAATCAATTATTGATAAAACAACTTTTGGTTCACTTAATATTTTGGAGTTAAAATAAATGACGCTTGATGAAACAAAGTTAAAAGTTTTAAATTATGCGGAAAAGTATGCCGCAAGAAACAATTATAAATTAAATCCGGACCCGGAAGCTCTTGATCTTGTGATTGAGGGTTTGGCAAAACGCAGAGAAAAATTCGGTCCGCAATATTGTCCTTGTCGAATTGTCACAGGTAACAAAGAACAGGACAAGAAAATTATTTGTCCGTGCGTATATCACAAAGATGAAATAGAAGAAAACGGAATGTGCCACTGCGCACTATTTTTTAAAAAATATTAAAATAAAAATGATGAAAACTGCGATTAATTTTTCAAATTTTTCTAAACTGTAAACTTATTAAAAATTATATAAAATATATTATATATTCAAAAATCAATGGTGTTTATAATGACTATAACTGAAGCAAACTCAGAAAATTGGAACGATTTAACAATAGCTGCAGACAAACCCGTAATTTCAATGTTTTATATGGTTTCCTGCCCCGCATGTAATAAAATGAAGCCGCTTTTTGAAGATTTGTCAAACAAATTCGGCGATCGCATCAATTTTATACAAATCGAAGCAATGGATAATTACGATATAACAGAAAAATACGGTATTCTTGCGGCACCCTCTTTTAAGTTTTTTAAAAATGGCGGACAAGACAAATCAATCGATATCGATCTTTTAAGAGGAGACGATTTTTCGGAAGCGGTTTCTTCATGGATTGAAAAATCGGTTTAAATAATTATGTATAAATAAACATATTTTTCCCTTTTTATTTATTCCTTTTTATTTTTTATTTCTTTTTTCTATTTTTGTTTTATTTCTGTTTTTCTTTTTTTTATTCTTTGTTTTTTTTCGTATTTTATTTATTTTTTTTAAATTTTCTTTATAAACTTTTCAAATCTTGCAAGCGCTTCTCTTATATCTTCTATTGAAGATGCGTAAGCGCATCTTATGTGTCCTTCACCGTTTTCCCCGAATATGTTTCCGGGAATTGTAATTACGTGTTGGTCTTCAAAAAACTTGTCCGCAAACTGTTCCGACGTAAGTCCGGTTGATTCTATCGACGGAAATGAATAAAAAGCTCCTTTCGGTTCAAAACACTCAAGGCCCATTTCGTTAAAGCTGTCAACGATTAATTTTCTGCGCCTGTTGAATTCGCGAACCATAGCTCTCATTTCATCTTCACCGTTTCTAAGTGCTTCTATTGCGCCTATTTGTGCGGTAACCGGTGCACAAAGCATAGCATATTGGTGGATTAACATCATTTGGGAAATTAATTCTTTAGGAGCAAGTACGAATCCCAAACGCAAACCGGTCATCGAGTATGCTTTTGAAAATCCGTTTACCAATATTGTTCTCTCTTTCATTCCGTTTAGAGCCGTAAAAGGGACATGTGTTCCTTCATATGTCATTTCTTCGTAAACTTCATCTGAAATAACTATTAAATCGTTTTCGATTATTATATCGGAAATTTCCTCGTAATCCGATTTTGTCATAATCGCACCGGTCGGATTGTTCGGGTAATTGAATATTATCGCTTTTGTTTTACTCGTGATATTTTTTCTTATGTCGTCCGCAGTTACTTTAAAATTGTTTTCAACCGTAGTTGTAACAGGGACCGGCGTTCCGCCCGCCAATACAATTAACGGAATATACGAAACATAAGACGGCTGAACAACCAAAACTTCATCTCCTTTACAAACAAATGCTCTGATTGCAATATCGACCGCCTCACTGACACCGGTTGTGACTAAAATTTCGGAATTTGGATCGTAGTAAATTCCATATTCTTTTATGTATTTTTTTGAAATTTCTTCTCTTAATTCGATCAATCCCGAATTTGAAGTATATGATGTAATTCCCCTTTCCAATGAATCGATACATGCTTCTCTGATATGCCACGGAACTTCAAAATCGGGCTCCCCCACACCGAGCGATATAACATCTTCGATTCCTTCTGCAATATCAAAATATTTTCTGATTCCGGATTTCGGTATACCTTTAAGTGCCGGATTAATATATTTTGAATAATCGAAATTGCATGAATTTCTGTTCGTTGAGTTTTCCATATTAAAATCTCCCAATAATATGACGAAATTTTATTTTATTTGTTTTTTTATTTTATTTTTTTATTTTTTTTGTTTTCCGGTTATAAAATTATAAAGAAACATGTTGTCTTTTAAATTCCTCAATTTCATCCATGAATGTTACGCCGTCGACTTTATACGTTTTCAGTATAAAATGTGTTGCGGTCGATTGTACGTTTTCGAGAGTTGCTATTTTATCGGCAACGAAAAACGCAACATCTCTCATCGTTTTTCCTCTTACGGTAAATTCCAGGTCGAAGTCGTCTCCCGATAATAATCGAAGAGATCTTACATTTTGATACTTTGAAATCCTTTCTGCCATTCTTTCATATCCGCTTCCGCGCTCAAGAGATACTTTTATTTGAACTATCGCATATATAAAGGAAACATCTGCTCTTTCCCAATCTATTACTGTTTTATATTTGCGAATTATCCCGTCCGCTTCACATTTTGCAATAATTTCTTTAACTTCTTCAACAGGAATTCTAGTTAAGTCCGATATTTCTTCCGGTGTTACTTTTGCATCATATTCTAATATTTCAAGAACCTCTTGTACTTTGTCTTTCATATAAACCACCAAAAATTAAATATTGTAAATAATATAAATAGAAAAAGTAATACATATATTTAAATTAATTTAAAAATGTTATGCAAATTACAATCACAATTAATTATATATGTAGAAATCATTTATATTGTCCGAATATAAAAGTAATTTATTATTCATATATGAATTTAAGAACTTTAACAACATTTAAGTATTGAGAAAATCATAATCTGTTATTTCGTTATTTCATAATTTAAATGCGAGATTTTTAAGATTATTATTTTTTAATTATTTTAATATTATTTATTATTTATTATTTTAATATTATTAATAATTTTAATTATTATAAAAACTATAAAAACAAAAAAATTATTTTATAAAAATAATTACCGGTCGTGATGTTATCATGCAGAATATTCAAAGATTGGGAATTTTAAAAGAAGAAAAAACGGAAGTATCCGATTTATCCTCGGACGACTTTGTAGAAGACAATGCGGATGCGCTTGAATTGGCAGAGTTGGTTGACGATTTGCCTGAAAAATCGGATTCTTTTTTTGCAAAAAGAATTTTGTTGCTTCCTATCGATTATAAATTGAATAATACAATTGATGTAAATGAAAATTTTCCTAGCAAGGAAGACCACGAAAGATTTGAATTGATTGCAAGAGACCAATGGTCCGGTTTAAAAGCGTTTTTAGGACGTATTTTATACCTTTACGAATCAAACGCAACAAACGGTTCAGGATTTATTATAGTTTCAGCCTACCCGGAAAATTTGGAAATTGGGCCAACTACTGAAATTCGTTTACTTTCCGAAGAGTCGTTTCCGGAATTCATAGATGAAATATACGACTATGTTTCATCAACTCTTGAACCTTTTAAAGATAAAGGGCTTTATACGATTTCTCATAAAGTCGTTTTGGAAGTTGCGGGATATCTTAATGATTTTGGTAACGAAAAAGATATTGAAATCGACAATATGGATTTGTTTAAAAGTTATATTAAAGAGCAGTGGCGCGGCACTGAGGTTTTCCCGGGCGCGCATCTGTTCGATTACGGATTTTACCGAGGTCTCGGATTCAAAGTAGTAGAAGCGCATCCGGCCGGTGTAATCGGTCCGATTACCGAAATAGATATTATAATTCCTGAACAGGAAGAAGAAATTGAAGAAACCGAAAAGCCTAAATTTCCGATTTTGTTTGAAAATGTAGTCGGTCAAAGTGCCGCTAAAAAGAAATGCAAAATAATTGAGCGCTATTTAAAAGAGCCGGAAAGATTCGGTAAATGGGCGCCTCGAAACGTTTTATTTTACGGGCCTTCCGGAACCGGAAAAACAATGCTTGCGCGCGCCTTGGCAAATGAGGTAGACGTTCCGTTTTTTTCCGTTAAAGCTACAAACTTAATTGGAGAATTTGTCGGTGAAGGTTCCAGACAAATTCATGAATTGTATGAAAAAGCGGAAGAAATGGCTCCATGTATTGTGTTTATAGATGAAATCGATGCAATTGCGCTTGACAGACAATATCAGGAATTAAGAGGAGACGTTTTGGAAATCGTAAACGCTTTAATTACGGAAATGGACGGCTTGTCCGAAAGGCAGGGAATTTGTACAATCGGTTCCACAAACAGAATCGCAACAATTGATCCTGCAATCAGAAGCCGTTTCGAAGAAGAAATAGAATTTGTTCTTCCAAACGCAGAAGAAATTGAAAATATAATAAAACTAAACATTGAAACGTTTCCGATTCCGTCTGAACAGTTTTCTTTAAAATCGTTTTCAAAGAAAGCCGTAGGACTTTCCGGTCGCGATTTAGTTGAAAAAATACTCAAAAAAGCAATCCACAAAGCAATAATCGAAGATTTGGAAACAATTCCTGCAAAGTATTTCTATGACGCTTTAAACGAACTTAAAAAAGAAGATAAATCAAAAGACTGTCAACGCTTATATGCATAAGTTAAGTTACACGAGGTTAAAAAATGTCTAATGAAGTATTTACTATAGTTGAATCAGACAGATTTGACTGTGTAGTTATAAATGTAATTGAAACACTTCAGTATAAAGGAGTTACAATAGAAGAGCCTTATTCAAAAGGTCGAGTTTATTTCGGTAAAGTTCCGGGTGACATCGATATAAAAGTAGGAGACATTCTCTATATCGGTGCAAAACCGTTAGGAGAAGACCCGACAAAAGGAAGTATGGAAGTACACTTGTACGACAAAGACGATAATAAACTTGCATGGACTCTTATTTATTAAATTTTAAATAAATAAAATTCCATGAATTCTTATTTATTAAAAAAGTGTAAATTAAAAACCTTCGGTTTTTAATTTACACTTTTTGACAATTCCTTTTAACCTTTTTTTTTAATTTTTAAAAAACACAGAATTTTCTAGTTTCAAAATTTTCCGGACAGTGTCCGGAATTTTAATAAATTTTCTTTTTATAGTTTTAGGGCGATTTATTTTTATTTTTAAAAATTCAGAATTTTCTAGATTAAAATTTTCCAGACAGTTTCCGGAAAATTAATAACTTTTCTTTTAGAGTTTATGGGTGATTTATTTTATTTTTAAAAATTCAGAATTTTCTAGATTAAAATTTTCCAGACAGTGTCCGGAAAATTAATAACTTTTCTTTTAGAGTTTATGGGCGATTTATTTTATTTTTATTAAAAAAATTCAGAATTTTCCATATTCAAAATATTTCAGACAGTGTCCGGAATTTTAATAACTTTTCTTTTATAGTTCAGGCAGGTTTATTTTTTTTAAAAAAGGTCAGAATTTTCTAGATTAAAATTTTCCAGACAGTGTCCGGAAAATTAATAACTTTTCTTTTAGAGTTTATGGGCGATTTATTTTATTTTTATTAAAAAAAATTCAGAATTTTCCATTTTCAAAATTTTCCGGACAGTGTCCGGAATTTTAATAAATTTTCTTTTTATAGTTTTAGGGCGATTTATTTTTATTTTTAAAAATTCAGAATTTTCTAGATTAAAATTTTCCAGACAGTGTCCGGAAAATTAATAATTTTTCTTTTTACGGTTTCATGTCGGTTTATTTTTTTAAAAAATCAAATTTTTCCATTTTCAAAATTTTCCAGACAGTGTCTGGAATTTTAATAATTTTTCTTTTTATAGTTTCAGGGCGATTTATTTTATTTTTAAAAAAGGTCAGAATTTTCTATATTCAAAATTTTCCGGACAGTGTCCGAAAAATTATAACTTTCCTTTTACAGCACCAAGCCGTTTCCCACTCGTTTTTATTTTAACGGTTGCTTAATTTCATTCTTTTCCTTTAAGGTTTCAGCGTCGGTGGCCCAATATTGTTTTTTCATTTTATTCATTTTTAGTAAAATCCGGAATCCGTCTTTTCCTTTTTATTCGATAGAACCCCATATCCGTTTTTTCCTTTTCATAAAATAACCGGCATCAGATTTTTTTTGTGTGGCGCACACTTTTGCATAATTTTCTCACGGTCCGTTTTTCATATTCAAAGAAAAACCCGAAAATCCGTTTTATTTATTTTTTTAAAAATTCAGAATTTTCCATTTTCAAAATTTTCCAGACAGTGTCCGGAATTTTAATAACTTTTCTTTTTACATTTTCGGGCTGGTTAATCTTATTTTTAAAAAAAGATCAGATTTTTCTAGATTAAAATTTTCCAGACAGTGTCTGGAAAATTAATAATTTTTCTTTTTACGGTTTCATGTCGGTTTATTTTTTTTTTTTAAATCAATTTTTTTCAAATTCAAAATTTTCCAGACAGTGTCCGGAATTTTAATAACCTTTCTTTTACAGTTTCAGGGCGATTTATTTTATTTTTATTAAAAAAATTCAGAATTTTCCATATTCAAAATTTTCCGGACAGTGTCCGGAAAATTAATAACTTTCCTTTTACGGCACCAGGCCGTTTCCCTCTCGTTTTTATTTTAACGGTTGCTTAATTTCATTCTTTTCCTTTAAGGTTTCATCGTTGGTGGCCCAATTTTGTTTTTTCATTTTATTCTTTTTTAGTAAAATCCGGAATCCGTCTTTTCCTTTTCATAAAATAACCGGCATCGATTTTTTTGTGTGGCGCACCACTTTTTCACAATTTTCTCTCGCTCAGTTTTTCATATTCAAAGAAAAACCCGAATATCCGTTTTATTTGTTTTTATTTATTTATTTATTTATTTTTTATTTTTTTGTTTTATTTTTATTTATTTGTTTTTATTTTACTATATCGTAGAAGTCGTCCGTTTCCACCGTTTCTGTCGGGAACTCTATTACATTTACGATATCCCACGTGTTCATGTCGATTATATGCATTTCTTTTTGTGAAAACGTGTAGAGTCCGTCGTTTATGTAAACTGTTCTTCTGACATACGTATTTTTGTGAACGTCATCTTTTTTAAGGCTTATTCCGTTTTCGTCGACGTTAAATATGTATGCGTGTTCTCCGGCCGGAATTACAAGTGTTTTTGTATCCGCGTCCCACAGGAATGCATGGAAATCATATGCTGCTTGCGTGTATTCTTTGAATTCGTATGTACTGAGTTCTTTTGGTGCATTCGGGTCGGTAACGTCAAACAACGAGAGTTTTGAATTTCTTTCAATTTGACCTACACCAACTACGAGATTTTCACCTACCGGGTGCAAATACGTTGAGAAGCCCGGGATTTTCAGTTCTCCCATAATATTCGGATTTTCAGGGTCGCTTAAATCAATTACAAAGAACGGATCAACTTCTTCAAAAGTTACCATATAAAGCGTATCTCCCATAAAACGGGTGCTGTATATTCTTTCTCCTTCTGCGATTCCGTCAATATATCCCGCGGTATTCAAATCTTTGTCAAGCACATAGACGGCATTTGTCATTTGTTCTGAAGTTCTCCAGTTGTTTCCTACAGTTACTCCTACTCTTAAATAACCGTCATGCTCGTCCATTGAGTAGCTGTTTAATAAACTTCCGGGAACTTCACCAGACGTAATTTCCATAGTTTTAAGATTTACTCTTACGATTCCCGTCTTTTCGTTTTCTTTAAGAACTTCTATTAAATATTTGCTGTATTTTTCATTTATTTCTTCTTGAAATTCTTTTGCCTCATCGAAAGACAGCGAATTTGTGTAATTACCTAAAATTTCTCGAATTTGCATATTTTTGGCATTTTCTCCGAAATCTTCATTTTCCATAACTCTTGTTATGTGTTTCATTACGTCTTCCGGCAAAAAGCTTTCTCCGTATTCCTTTAAATATTCATTGAAAACTTTTGTCTCATCGGGAGAATAATGACTTGCCAAATAGATATTTTCTTTTGAAGAATAAAATTTAGTTTGCCAATTTCCAAGAACTACAACAGAATTTTTCAATTCACCGGTTTCGATATCGACTTCCGATATGATATATTTATTTTCGGGAATGTCTGAAATATAACCCGGAAGTGTGGGTCCGTAAATTTTTGTTGCCGGAATTTCATCCATTCCGTAGAGAATCGGATAAACTTTTCCGTGTTGACTTGTAACCAAATACATTTTTCCGTCAATTACGCGCGAGTCCATATAATTTGTATAAGGCACATCTTTATATTTTTCATAATCTTCTTCCGTTTCTCTTTCGGGATTGAAGTTTGTTTTCCATAATTTTTTCGGGTTTTCGCGATCACTTATATCGTAGCATGAAATTGAATCGTAACTTACAATTACAATATTCTCATCGATTAAATAAAAACCTTGACACGTTTCATTAATATCCGAAACGATTTTTGCCGCATCCTGCGGTAACGCGTCAATTACCCATATTTTTTCAGGAACATATTCTCTTTTGGTATTATTTTTATCGTATATGTAATTATAATAATCATAATAACGATTAGTTTTATAATAAATATGTTTTCCGTCTGTTTTTATAATATCGGCTTCATCAACACCCGCTTCCTGAACATTCGTTTCGGAAAATCTTCCCGAAAGTCTGCTGTCCGTACTCGTGCTTCCGACTACAGGAGCTGCTGGTGCATTGAGAGTCTTGACATTGTCAAACGCTTCCATGCCCCCGCCACCGACTTTCATCTCTTTTGCAGATGATTCGGAATCGTTACTTTTCCAATAATTCATCAACTCCTCTTCGGATTCAAAAGGAATTGCTTTATATTCACTTCCGGTAAAACGGTTTTTTTCACCATTGTCCGGTTCAACACAACCGCTCAATAAAACACATCCCAAGACAACGGATGCCAGAAGTAAAATTATCAATATATAATTTCTTCGTTTCAAAATTTTCACCTCAGATTATAATCATCTTTTAGATTTTCAAAGATTTTTTATAGGTTTTTCTGTGGAACTTAGGATTATTCCACGATTATAAGAAGTATTCATAAATATAAATAGATTTATATAACTTCAAATTGATTTGAAGTTATCAAAAAAATAGCAAAGGTTTGCCGAGTACGTTTTTATTTTATTCGGCTTTATAAAAAATGTCAAATTTATTTTAAAACAGCAGGAAGAAATTATATTGTAAATATATTATAAAATTTAACATGAGTTTTATTTTATATTATGTTTTTTTATTTTTATTTTATACGAATTTTGCTCTTTTTGATAAATATTTCGGGAGCGGAAGTGTTCTGTACGGAAGATTTTTCGTTTCATTTTCTATTAATTCGTTTAGTTCTTCGACAGTCATTTCTTTTTTAAATCCTTTTTTCATGTCCGATTCCGATCTTATAGAAACAGTCAATTTTCCGCTTTCAAGTTCGTTGTCTCCGATTACGATTACATAAGGAACCCATTCCGTTCCGGCTTCCCGTATTTTTTTCCCCAATGTCATTTCGCGGTCGTCTAAATCTACTCTGAATTTTATTTCCGAACATATTTTTTCAGCATAGTTTTTGTGTTTTTCTGAAACCGGGATTACACGAACTTGGGTCGGGGACAGCCAAACAGGAAACATCGGGAGCTTTTTGTTTTCAATATCGTCCGCTGCTTTTTCCAAAAGCGCATAAATACATCTTTCTACGGCACCGCTCGGGGAACAGTGAAGGATTACAGGTCTTTTTTGAGATCCTTTCTCATCTGTATATGAAATATCGTAGCGTTCCGCATTTTCGACATCGATTTGAACTGTTGAAAGCGCACTTGCTTTATCAATCATATCCACAAAGTTAAATTCAAATTTCAAAACGAAATAAAAGAAGCGCTCGTCCCACATTTCAACCAATACGGGTTTGTTTACTTCTTTTACCATTTTTGTAATTAAATCTTTATTGTCTTCATAAAAGTCTTTGGTAAATCTTATCGCAACTTCAAAATCGTCGAGTTTGATTCCGATTTTATCAAGAATATCTATGCAGAATGCATATTGTTTAAAGAATTCATCGGTTGCGCCTTGCATGTCGGTCGTTAAAGTGTGCATGTCGGGCATCGTAAATGCACGAAGCCTTCTAAGTCCTACGAGTTCTCCTCTTTGCTCTTTTCTGAAGCTGTAGCGCGTCATTTCAATCATTTTTACAGGGAGATTTCTGTATGAAATCGTCATATCGTGATTCATCAAAAACTGGCCGAAACAGGCCGCAAAACGAAGGAATAAATGTCTTTTATCCGACTCGATAGAATATTGGCGCGCAGGGAAACGGTCGAGATATTTTTTCAACGTCGGGTGGTTCATGTCATACATTATCGGCGTTTCAACTTCCATTGCACCGAATTCGGAAACAGACCTGTCAACTACATATCTTTCAATCAAAGATTTTATCAATCTTCCTTTCGGATAAAATCTCATATTTCCGGAATCGGATCCGTTCTCATAGTCGGCAATTTCAAGTTTTCTCATCAATTCCACATGAGGTGGAGCAATTTTACTAGTTCTGTTTTTCGAAATTTCATAATCTACAAACTTTTGAAGTTTCGGGTGTTCAGATAAATCAAAATCATCAATATCTTTTAAAACGCCGTCTGTATCCAGTATTTTAAAATACGATTTTGCAACGCTTTCCGCCTTCAAAGCTTCAGAAACAACGTCTTCATCTTCGCCGACTCCTTCTTTTGAAATCTTACATCCTTCATCGACATCAGGCTCAATGCGTTTTGACAATTCCGATAACGGATGCCCTTTACATTTCACAGTAAAACCTTTATACCATCCGAAAGGTGCTCTCATTACTTCTATTTCGCCCGAAAGTTTATTTTCAATTCCTTTCAAAACTTTAATTGCCGTATCGGGAGATGACAAACTTGAACTTAAGTGAGCGTAAGGATACAGCATTACTTTGTCTGCTTTAACTTGAACAAGCGTCTTTTTAATTTCATCCGTTGCCTTTTCTATAACAGAAGACGTATTCTGTTCATCGTCTTTTTCAACCGCAATAAACGCCGCAAGAGCCTCTTCAAGACGACCCGCATGTGCGGATTCATCAATTTTTTCTGCAACAGGAGTTGCTTTTTTCGTTTCGTATTCTATAAAATCGGAATGCAGTAATAAAATTTGCATAATTTATACACCGTAAAATAATTTAAATAAATAAATATATTATATAAAAATCAACTATAAATATTTTATATGAAATTGTTATAAATATTTTTATAAAATTTCTATAAATGTTTTTAAAATTTCTATAAATGTTTTTAAAATTGCTATAAATGTTTTTAAAATTGCTATAAATGTTTTATAATAATCAAATTGTATTTTCTCTGTAAACGCTTTTTATTTTTGTATTTTCATTTAGTAAGTTGCAAGTTTTCACATCTCCCAGAGTTGAAAGTACTTTATAAATATGCTTTTCGGCCGTTTCATCTTTTTTATTTGTTACGGCAAAAATTGTATTTCCAAGCATTGCCTGTGACGCAAGTGCAAACTCCGGTTCAATTTTTTCCAATGCATCTTTTATTTTGAAAGACATTAAATCTATTTCTTTTGCAAAAATGTTTGATGTTATCATAAAATTTTCAAACGTTTTTTCTTTTTCAAACGATTTTATTGCTTCTTTTCCTGCCTTTTTTATTTTTTTGTACTTTTCAGGATCGTTTAAAACTGACGATGTTTCGATTTCGTCAATGGATACATAATATATTTTTTTATCAACAGTTTTAATTCTTTCAACTTTTCCAAATGAAGGAGCGCCGGGTTTTTTTCTAAACGCAAGACCGCCCTTTACTATTGCCGAAACATCACCAAGCCCAGACCCGGTTTTTATTTCCGATATATGTGCCAAGTCGGCCCACTTCTCTTTTTTGAAAATTTGGTTCTTGATTTTTTCGTTTTTGATTTTTTCGTTTTCAAGATTTTCATATTTGAATACGTTATTTTTCAATATTTCAATTAAAGCGTTTGAAACTCCCAAGCTTCCCGCAGCGGAAATTCCGAATCCGGCGCTCGGTAAAAAATCGCTTTTCTGATCAATTGTTATTGAATAATTTTCCAAAAAATTATGAATTTCATTTTTCTCCGAGCTTGAAAAAGAATCAATAACTACGTCTATCAATGTTGGAATAATGGGATTTTCAATCTGTTTTTCGTTTAAAAAAACACAAAGTTTTGAATTATTTGATTTTTTTGAATAATTTGATTTTTTTGAATTGTTTAAACGATTTATTTCTGTCGGAACAAGCGAAATTTTAACAGAAATTCCTTTATCCAAAACAATTCCGCAACCTCTTGAGCCGGTTTTTTCCGGTATTTTATTTTTGCAAATTTCAAAAAACCCGGTAATGTGTCCGGGAACAAAACACTCAGCTCCAATTGTTTGTTTGTTTTGTCTGTTTTTTTGCATACACTTTTTCCTTCAAGATTTAATTTGTTAATTTCATTTCGTTGATTTGTTTTTTGTTGATTTATTTGTTTATTTGTTGATTTGTTGATTTATTTATTTGTTGATTTATTTATTTGTTGATTTATTTATTTGTTGATTTATTTATTTGTTGATTTATTTATTTGTTGATTTGTTGATTTATTTATTTGCTGATTTATTTATTTGCTGATTTATTTATTTGTTGATTTATTTATTTGTTTATTCGTTTTTTTATTTAATTCATTTGTTTAATTTGTTTATTTATTCGGTTTATTTTATTTTTTATTTTGAGCAGTTTTTGGTTTAAGTAAATCCAGAGCTTTGCTTTTTTGTTTCCTTTTTCGGCAGACGCTTCAATCCATTTTACGGCTTTATCCATGTTTTTTGGGACACCTTTTCCTTTTTGGTAAAATATGCCGATTTGGTATTGTGCATCTGAATTTCCGGCTTTTGCGGCATCTTTGTACAATTTTGCAGCCAGTTTTAAGTTTTTTGAAACATTTTCTCCTTTTTCGTAAAAAGAGGCCAGCTTAAATTGCGCTTTTGAATGGTTGTTTTTTGCGGCGGCTTTACACCAGTAAACCGCTTTTTCTATGTCTTTTTCAACACCTGTTCCGTTAAAATAAAAGCGTGCACAGGCAAACTGTCCGTTTGCATTTTGCATTTCGGCCGATTTTTTATAATAACCAAAAGCGATTTTTTTATTTTCTTCAATACCGTATCCGTTCTCGTAACAAAAGCCCAATTTATACAGACCTTCAGAACTTCCGGCTTCCGCAACCGAATTATATAATTTAAATGCTTTTAACTCATTTTTCGTATTTTTGTTTATTTCGTTTAATTTCAAATATAAATCCGCTAATTTTATTTTAGCTTCGTTGTTATCTCCTTTTGCGGGTTTCTTGTACCATTTTAATGCTTTTTCGTAATTTTTCGGTACAATTTCTCCTAATTCGTAAATTTCGGCAATGTCAAGTTGTGCATCAATGCAACCTTTTTTCGCCGCTCTCATAAGCAATTTTAATCCTTTTTTAGGTTTTTTAGGAGCCCCGCATGTTCCGTAAATATACGAATTTCCCAAATGATAAAGTCCTATCTCTTTATCCGATTCGGCCGCCTTTTTTAAACACTTGTACGCATTTTTCGGATTGTAATACTCCGTTTTCTCGTTGTCGTATATATATGCCAAATATACATACGCCTTTTCACTTCCGTATTCGGCCGCTTTTTTATAATAATATAAAGTTTTTTCCTAATCGGGTTTTACATATATTCCGTTATTGTGAAAAATTCCTAATCTTAAATATGCCAATGGGCAGCCCGCTTCCGCAGAAACCGTATAATATTCGTAAGCTTTTTTTAAATCAATTTCGCCTAAATCGCCGAACTCGTAAATTTGTCCTAAAAAATAACCTGATGCGGGCTCACCGACATTTGATGCTACCTCGTAATATTTGACCGCCTTTTTTAAATCTTTTTCAAATATTATACCGTTTTCGTAAAACTGGCCTAAAACAGTATTGGCCAAGGGGTGCCCTTTCAAAGCCGCACTTTTAAACCAATAAACAGCTTCTTTTATACTTTTTGCAGGAGCAAGGGCATTAAAATAATATTCTCCAATTTTAAATTCGGCATTCGGATTATGTTTTAACGCCGCTTTTTTGTACCAATAAAAAGCTTTGTTGGTCGATTTAACCAAACCCTTTCCTCTTTCATACAATTCTGCCAATTTCACTTGACAATTATCGTCTCCTTTGTTTGCACCTGAAAAGTACAATTCAATTGCTCTTTTTAAATAGGATTCTTTTACGCACATGTCTTCTTTCATGTAAATATTTCCCAATTCATACATGGCAGGCGTGTATTGTGCATTTGCGGACATTTCTAAATATTGAACAAACTTTTCGTAATTTTTTTGTACACCGAATCCGGAATCGTAACATAAGGAAATCGCAAAAAGTGCTTTCGGGTTTCCTTGCTCAGCCGCTTTTTTGTACCAATAAAAAGCTTTCTTATAATTTTGTTCCACACCGGTTGAGTAAAAAAACTTGTTTGCAAGAGTATATTGAGCATCTGGATTTCCTGCAATTGCCGCTCTTTTTGCCCATTTAAACGAAGTTTTTAAATCGGTCGGAAGAATTATTCCGTATTCATAAAAATTGCTTAAAAATAATTGCGATTCGTCGTCTCCGCCGTACGCGGCCATAAAAAGCCAATAAAGAGCCAATTTATAGTTGTGCGGCATTCCTGTTCCGTACAAATAACATTTTGCAATCGCTGATTGTGCATCGACATCACCCGATTCAGCCGCACGGCAAAACCAATAGGCCGATTTGTCTTCATAACTGTATTGTTCTTCCGAGTTGTATAAAACGGCAACTAAATACTGAGCTTCGGAATTTCCGAGATTTGCGTCAGCCATTACTCCGAAAAAAATATTTTTATATATTATAGGAGTGTCATCGTATGTCAATAGAGTCACCCGCGATTGTTTTTTCGGTTTTGTCGGGAAAAATCCATCTATTTTCCGTAACAATACTGTCCATTTTTACATCAAAAGGATCAAAGTCAATCGTTTCCGTTATTTGAATGTCGAAACACACTCCGAGCAAATGCAAATGCTTTCTGTTTTTAAGATATCTGTCATAGTAGCCCGCACCGTATCCGACTCTGTTTCCGTATAAATCGTATGCGGCACCTGGAATTATAAAAAGAGTTTTTTCATCGGGTTCAATTCTCTGTTTTCTTATAGGCTCGAGCAACCCGTATTTTTCTTCTCTTAAGTTATCAAGGTCCGATTTTTTTATTTCGGAAAAATACATTTTACCTCGTTTATCGACAGTAATCGGAATCGCAACAGTTTTACCCAAATCAAGCGCCAGATTTATTATTTGAAGAGATTCCACTTCACTTCTTATATTTATATAGCAAAAAACGGATTCCGATTTTTTAAAAATATCGGAATTATATATTTTATTTTGAATTAATGCGCTTTTACTTTTGATTTCTTCAGGAAGAAGACTGTCTCTTTCCGATAATTTTTTAATTCGAATTTGAGCTTTTTCCATTAAAATCACGCGCAATTATGCATAAATCAAAAAAAATAAATCATGCGGAAGGTGGGATTTGAACCCACGAACGTCTACACGACCGGGCCCTGAACCCGGCGCCTTTGACCGCTTGGCAACCTCCGCATTTAATTATAAACATTTTTTATTAAATATGGAAAGGTTTGTCAAGCGCTTTAATGTTTCTGTTAATATTAAAACTTAACTAAAAATAATTATCAAAATTCGGCGATTTTCACATAAATCAGATTTCCGTCTCTTGCGGCACGCATAATTTGAATTGCTTCTTCCGATTCCGCTCTTAATTTTATTTCACCCGTTCGGCTCATATTGCCTGAAAATATGAATTCGGAATCGATAAACACATCAACTTCTTCTCCCGCCATTTCCCTAACTTTCAAAACTACATGTTTTCTTGTTTTTTCAATTATCGGAATTACATATGCTTCTTTTATATTGTTTTGTATTTCATTTTCTTCGTCAAAATCGTCATACGAGGGAGGGTAATCCGACCTTTTGGAAACTCTTCTAACCTTTCTTTTTGAAGGATTATATTCCGCTAAATCCCTAACATCTATATGAATTCCGAGACTTCTTTCTATCAGATTTATTGTAGCTCCGCCTCTTCCGATTATCTTTCTTTTGTCGGATGGTCGTACATATACTACCGCATTTTTATCTGACAAAACTTCTATTTGAGCCGGCCCTCTTACATAATCTCTTATTACATCTTCTATATCTTCTTCAGAAACGGTCGGATAAGATCCGAAAGAGTCGTCAAATTTTTCGGGGTTTATCGGCATTACGACTACCTGTTCTCCGAAAGTATACATTTCGTATTCAACTTGTTTTGTTGTAAAATCTGAAATCGTAACAACAGGTCTTGCCAAATCTTCTTCAACCATTCCGTACGGAACTTTTACTTTGAATTCAAGGTCATAAACCTTTTTTATTTGTCCTTTTTCAACAAATATAACAGTGTCTACAACTTGCGGAATTACTCCAAGCTCAATTCTCCCGATAAGTCTTTGAACGGCATCTATTGCGCGTGTAGCGTGAACGACTCCGATCATTCCGACACCGGCAAGTCTCATGTCGGCAAATACGCTGAAATCGCTCGTTTTTCTCACTTCGTCATATACTGTATAGTCGGGTCTTACGAGCAACAAAAGTTCCGCCGTGTTTTCCATTTTTCCCATAAGTGCTCCGTATTGGGTAATTTCGGGCGGAACTTGTAAATCTCGAGGCGACTCCATCGTCTTTACCACTTTATTCTTTTCAGACAAAAACTTTGCAATTGCAGCGGCAAGGGTTGATTTTCCGGCACCGGGCGCACCTGCCAGTAAAACTCCTCTTTGCTGCACAATTCTTTCTGTCAATTCTTTTCCGGCGTTGTATTTCTCAAAATCGACATCGGCTATCGGGCGTGCTATTGTAATTTCAAAATCGTCAGTAAACGGCGGATCGTTCATTAAAATTCTCATATTTTGCACTTGGAGTACCGTGGCCCCACCTTTTTCTATTTCTATAAAAGAATCGCTGTCGAATTTTACAAACTCCAATAACTCTTCCTTCATCGTTTTCATTTCTTGAGAATTTAAAGGCTCATCTCTTATCGCAACATAACGCACTTCTCCGACCGAGCCTCTTTTTGCCATCGGTTTTGTATTATTTTTCAAATGGACCGACATTGTAAATTCGTCAAAAAAGCGGCTTACCTGCAAATCTTCCACATTTGTTATTTTTCTTTGTTTGGATACGTAATCTACAACAAGACCTCGCGCTTTTCCAACATCAGCCTGCACCCTGTCGCAAGTTACAAATAAAGCGTCATATAAAATTGCCGTATTTCTTATCAATCGGTCTATTGCACCTTTTCCTGCATTTCTTATATCTTCGGATGTCGGAATTCCTCCTTCAAAACTCAAATCGATTTTTCCTTCATCCCTCATTTTTTGAAGCCTTTCTATTTCCGAAAGCCCTTCTTTTCCGGTAATTTTATTCGTATTATATCTGTGTTCAAGTTCGGCAAGTGCCGCTTCCGGAATAATCACTTTAATTCTATCTTCTTTTGAAGAGTACCTTTCAGATTCAATTCCTTCAACAACGACAGCTTCAATCAGAGCGCTCGTGTCCGGAACAATTACATTTTTCTCAAAATATTTTTTATCGGAATTCGAATTCAATTTTTAACCTCTTTTATTTAGTGCTAAACGTTTGATTTAATAAACAAATTTAAATAATAATATCTCATATATATAAATGAATTATAAATATTTTGACTTTATAACCTTTATGATTATTGCAATTTATTGCAATTATTACATATATAATTGTTGCATAATTGCTTAATTTTAATTATTTCATATAATTTAATTATTTTTATATAATTTTAAATATAATTTTGAGTATAATTTAAAATATTTTAAAAGAGGTAAAAAAGAGGTAACTTCCATGAACGGAGATCTAAAAGGTGAAAATCTTCAAATCCAAAACATAAACGAATCCGATGTTTACGGTCTGTTGAATCAGGCAAAGTCTTTGTGTTCTGATGGTAAGAAAAAAGAAGCTTCCGCAATTTTTAAAAAAGTTATTTCTAAAGAACCGGAAAATTCTAAAGGCTATTGGGGCGTTTATTTGTCCGAGTATCGAGACTATATAAGTATAGTTCCGGCTCAATACGCATACAAAAGATATGTAAACGAGTGTCGTGATCCTTATGGAATGAAAGCCGTAGCATTTTCAGAACCGGACGATGCGGAAAAATACCGTGCTAAAATCAAAGAAATTGATTCCATGTTTGAAAATTTAATGGAAACCGATAGAGAAAACAGTATTGAAAAATCAAAAAGACAACATGCTTTAAGACTCCAAAGACAAAAAGATTCAAGATTCCTTTTAATGATACAATATTTCGGCGTACTCCTTTTCACATTATTGGTATTACCGATTCTTATTTCAATAGTTGCAGTTTTTGCAATTATTCCTTTATTATTCCAACCGTTAATAGGAAACTTTGCAATATTAATTTCGATTGTTGTAATTGCATCTGTTATATTTGTAATTGTCTTAAGCTACCTTTTAGCAAAATTCATGGTTGACAGAAAATTAGAATACCATGAAAAAAGAAGTAAATAATATTTTTTAATATTTAAGTTAATGTCGAAATCGACATTAACTTCATTTTTTTGTTAACTTCATTTTTTTTATTATTTTATAAATTTCATTATTTTAATTTTATTCAGTTCCTTCTCTGACGCCGATTGCGTTTAAAAATCTTTTTGTAACCGACTCTTCAATCAATTTTAAAAGCGTTCCTTTGTCTTTTGCATCGCTGAAGAGTCCAAGCGGAATTTTTGCGCCGGCCGAATTTGAATGCCCTCCTGCATTTTCTCCGAAAGCTTGGCGCATAACGTCTCCTAACTGTACTCTTATGTCATCGTTTCTGGCAGATACGGATATTGAATCTCCTACGACACCGTAAATTACGGTTACCGAAATACCTTCCATTTTTAATAAATAATCGGCTGCCTGCGGCAGCGTGTCTCTGTCTCTTATAAATCCTACATTTGAAAGAAGAATCGATCCTACAACTTGTCTGTTTTGTATCGCTTCACTTAATATTTCCAAGGTTTCAACTGAAAGAGTGGAAGTTTCTACCTGTGTCAGCAAATCGTGATCAGACAGCGGATGCAAGTATGATGCGGCGGAAAAGTCTTCAGAAGTAGTATTTCGCCTGAAATCGTTAGTGTCCGTTCTGATTCCGTACAAAAGTGCGGCAGCCAATTCTTTTGAAATCGGAACATCGAATTGTTGCAAATACCTCGTCATAATAGTTGCGGTCGAACCTACATTTGTTCTTATATCTACAAATTCAGCATGAATTTCATCTTCTCCCTTTTCGTGATGATCGATTACAATTGCAATATTTGAATCAACCGGTACGCTGTTATTTACTTGAGGTCTCGAACAGTCGACCATTGCAAGTTTATCATATTTTTTATAATCTTCGGAGCCGTTTATTTTATTCAGTTTCAATCCCAAGAGATTCACAAAAGCTTTATTTTCGTGATGCCCGATTTTTCCGTCATATAATATTTCTCCTTCAATATTGAATTTTTTTGCAATTTCTTTTAACGCAAAACCGCTTGAAATAGCATCGGGATCCGGGTTGTCATGAACTACGATTCCAAGTTTTATATTTCTGTTTTCTTCAAGAAAAACGGCTAATCTGTTTCCTGCATATTTCGATTCCGACTTTTCCATGAAGTCCGCAATAGTATTCGAAATAATTTTGGGCAATATGAATGCATAATTCGCACCTGCAAGGTACATATCGTCTTTTCTCAATCCGTCTTGTGCCCGGCTCAAAATCAAAACGTCTTTATTAAAACTTCGTATCGCTTCAATTATATTTATATTTTTTTCATCGTCTGATGTCAAAACGGCAATATTTATTGTGTTTCTCAAATCGAATATGTCGTAAAAATCGGCATTTGAAGGGTCTCCGGCAAAAGCATTAAAACCTGCTTGCCTAAGCGTATCAACACGGACCGGGTCGGAATCCGCAATAGATACCTGCTTATTGTTTTTATCCAAAAGCTTGGCTACAGAAAAACCTACAACGCCGCCTCCAACAATTAAATAATCAGGCTTAATCTTTTTTACCGTATCAGAACCGGAAGCCTGTTGTTTTTTATTCGGTTCCGCATTTATTGTAGACATTAAAATCACTTTTTAAATTTAATTTTACAAATTAACAGAATACTTGATATTAACAGAATTTAACAGAATAATAGATATATTTAAAAGGTTATTATGATTTATTCTATGTTTATTTATTATTTCAAGTTATCATTTATATTATTATTTATATTATTATAGTCAAGTTATCATTTTAAATATTATTATAGTCAATTTGTCAGTTAAATATATAGCAAATGTTGTTATAGCCAAGTATTAGTCACTTCTGAAATATAAACTATATTACATAAAGCAGTTTTTTTTAAAAACAGGGCAGTATTTTATGCATACGGAAAAAAACAGTATTTTTTTTGATGAAACGAAAACTTACGATCTCATCGTCGTAGGCGCGGGGCCGACAGGTTCAATGGCGGCAAAATATGCGTTAAAAAACGGCGTCAAAAATGTTTTGATTATCGAAGAGCATTCGAGCATCGGCTCTCCGGTTCAATGTGCAGGAATTATAAGTACTTCCGCATATGAAGAGTCGGAAATCGGATATGGGGCCGATTCGGATTTGTGTATTCTTGAAAAATTTAAAGGGGCGTTTGTTTATTCTCCTTCAGGAAATATATTAAGCTTTGAAGGAAAAGAGACAATGGCTTATTCAATTTCCAGAAAAATATTTGACCGAAAAATAGCGGAAAGTGCGGCAAGCTTAGGTGCAAAATTCAAATTAAAAACAAAATGTCTCGGTGTTGAAAGGAAAAACGGTTTGATGGAAATAAAAGTAAACGAAGCAGGAACTTTAAAGACGTTTTACTCTAAAATCGTGATTGCAGCAGACGGTTTTAAAAGTGCGGTTGCAAAATCGTATGGACTTTCCGTTTCCTCAAAACTGCTTTCCGGATATCAAATCGAATTGTCCGGTATGAAAAACGTTCCCGGATACGTCCAAATATTTATCGGATCGGTTGCCCCCGGCTTTTTTGGTTGGAGTGTTCCGATTTCCCCTACACAATCTCGTGTCGGTCTTGCATTTGATACTGATTCCGAAAATTACGTAAGTTGGAAAAACGCATCTGGATATATGGAAGAACTCGTTAAAAAAGTATCGGGAAACGAAGACATAAATCTTTCTCAAATGTCAATAAATTTCGGTGTCATTCCTTTAGGCTATATGAAAAAGACGTACGGCTCGGGCTTTATGGTAGTAGGGGATGCGGCCGGTCATTGTAAACCGTTTTCCGGCGGAGGAATTAAACTTGGACTTCAAGCAGCCAAAATCGCAGGAAAAGTTGCGGCACAAGCAATTTCCGAAAATAATTTTTCTGAAAGCTTTATGGAAAAATACGAAAAAGAATGGAAATCGGAATTCGGAAAAGAAATTGATATCGGAATGCGTATTCATAATATAAGAAACGGATTGAGCGATGATGATTTGGATTCCTTTATAGAAATACTCTACAAACCCGAAATATGCGAAATGATTTCAAATTACGGTGATATTGACAAACCTTCAATTTTATTTAAAAAATTCTTGTTGTCGAAACATTCCTATAAAATGTTAAAATTAATTCCGTTGCGCCGTTTATTAAGCTGACCTAAGCCGGTGTAAGCCGACTTGCGACGACTTTTATAAAATTAAATATTTCTTTGTGATTCGTACATCATTTCTATTTTATCAATATCGTCGATATCTTCCGGTAATTTATCGTCTCTTACTTGCACAAGTCTTGGAAATCTGAGTGAGTATCCCGCTTTTGTATTCGGGCTTTTTTGTATTTCTTCAAATGCAACTTCAAATACTATTTCAGGTTTAATTTCTATTTCAGTTCCTTCCGTTTTTATAATTTTTTCGGATATCTTTTCCGTAAGTTCGTCAAGAAGTTCGTCGCTTAAACCTGTTCCGACTTTACTTATTTCACAAAGTTTATTTTCCCTGTCAAGACACGATAAATTAAACGAACCGATTTTGTTTGCCCGCCTTCCGACTCCCCATTCTCCGCCGGTTACTACGAGATCCAAGGTGTCCATTAACGGTTTTTTCTTGAGCCAATTTTTTCCTCTCTTTCCCGGCGAATAATATGAATCCGGATTTTTAAGCATGATTCCTTCGTGACCCGATTTTAGTGCTTCTTCATAAATTTTATAGACCTCGTCTGCGGAATCCGTAATCAAAAATTCGTCAACGTTTAAATTCAAACAGTTAGAAACAACGTCTGCCAATAGTTTTCTTCTTTCTCTGTACGGTGTATTTATCAAACTTTCCCCGTTTAAATACACAATATCAAAAACATTTACTTTTATCGGAATTGCTTCAACTGCTTCTTCTATATTATATTTTCTTCTGAATCGCTTCATTATATCCTGAAACGTTCCCGCTTTTCCTTCTGAATCAATTGCTACCGCTTCTCCGTCAAGAATTACGGATTCGGCACTGACCGAGTTTTGAACAGCTTCGACCACGTCGGGCATTGAATTCGTTATATTTTCAAGTTTTCGTGAATAAAGTGATACATCGTTTCCGTTTTTGTGTATTTGGATTCGAGCTCCGTCAAATTTCCATTCAATCGCAGTACTTTTCATTTCTGCAATCGCATTTTCAACAGACGGCGTTACTTGAGCCAACATCATTTTTATCGGCCTTCCGATTTCGATGTCTTCTTTTTTAACAGCTTCTTCACCGCCCGTTTTAGCAACGCGCGCAATTTCTCCCAAATCGTTTACAACCATGTATGCGTTGTCTACATCTGCCGGGTCTATATCAAAGCTTTTTGAAATCGCATCTCTAATTATAGCTTCTCCAACACCGATTCTCATTTCCTGAAGTGCAATTCTTACAATATATTTTACTTCACCCGGGGTTGCTTTTGAAAACAAGGATTCGAGTATTCTTATCTTTTTAAGCCGTGCATCTTTTCCCGAAACATTTGCAATATCTGTCATTTTACTGTAAACGTCTCGAATTGTAAGTTTATCGGCTTTTGTTTCATCTTCCGTGAAAAATGAAAATGTCGATTGCATCTTTTTTTGTTTATTTAAAATTTCAAATGCGGCATTTCCTATATCTCCGATTTCCCTTATAGCATCTTTTATTGAATTTACGGAACAACCTGATGTTTTTGAAATCGCTTCATAAAGAATACTGGGTCCGAGCCCCAATTCTTTTTCTCTCCAAGCAGGAAACAGGTCGCCTATCATCATGTAACAGGAAACGTCTATTTCGTCATCATCAATTATTTCAAAGAAATCCGCAACAATATCCGTAATCTCAAGAGACGATGAAGTTTCTTCAATTTTGTTACACGTATCTACAAAAACACTAAAAAGAGTCATTCGGTATTAATCCTTGTTATAATTTTTATATATTTCATATATTTTTAATTTTATCCATTTTGACTATATGTGATTATAGTTTATTGTTATATATCGTTTTTATATTTTTTTGTTTCTACGTTTTATTCATTTTTGATTTAAATGTTTTTCCGTTTTTTTTCCTTTAGAATTTTTCGGTTGTTTCGTTTTATTCATTTTAAAATAAAAACCGACATCCGGTTTTTATTTTTGTAAAAAATACCGCTTCCCGTTTTTTTTTTGTTGTGCGGCGCCTTTTAGATTTTTAACGGTCTCCCCGTTTTCTTCTTTTTTGGAATTTTAACGGCTTCCCAGTTTTATTCATTTTCAGGATTTTTCGTTTGCTTCGTTTTATTTTTTTTCCCTTAAGGTTTTAGTGTCGGTGGCCCAATTTTGTTTTTTCGTTTTATTCATTTCAATAAAAACCGGCATCCGGTTTTTATTTTTGTAAAAAATACCGCTTCCCGTTTTTTTTGTTGTGCGGCGCCTTTTAGATTTTTAACGGTCTCCCCGTTTTCTTCTTTTTTGGAATTTTAACGGCTTCCCAGTTTTATTCATTTTCAGGATTTTTCGGTTGTTTCGTTTTATTCATTTCAATAAAAACCGGCATCCGGTTTTTATTTTTGTAAAAAAATACCGCTTCCTCCTTTTTTTGTTGTGCGGCGCCTTTTAGATTTTTAACGGCCGCTTCGTTTTATTCTTTTTTGGAATTTTACCCGATATCACGTTTTATTACTTTTTAGGATTTTCCGGTCGTTTCGTTTTATTCATTTTAAAATAAAAACCGGCGTCCGGTTTTTATTTTTGTAAAAAATACCGCTTTCCGTTTTTTTTTGTTGTGCGGCGCCTTTTAGATTTTTAACGGTCGCCCCGTTTAATTATTTTTTGGAATTTTATCCGTTACGTTTTATTACTTTTTAGGATTTTCCGGTCGTTTTGTTTTATTCTTTTGAAAATCAATAAAAATCAATAAATTGATTTTTATTGATTTTCAATAATTCTTTTTTAACACGTATAACAAATCGCTTAATACGGCAGAAGCAGTCTCAATAGAGCCCGCACCCTTTCCTGTTACCGTAATTTCTCCGGCAAGATTTGTGTTTATTGCGGCAACATTTAACGTTCCGCTTACAGCAAGCGGGTGTCCCAAGGGAACCAGTTTCGGCTCTACTAACAATTTTCCTTCTCTTGTTACTTCACCTATGAGCTTTATAGTTTTATCTTCTTTTGCGCCCATTTCAAGAGCTTCGTACGTAATTTTTGTAATTCCGGTAATTTTTACATCTTTGATAGTTTTATTCATTCCGAATATCGAATTTGCTAAAATAACCACTTTGCAGGCCGTATCAATTCCGTCAACATCGTATGAAGGGTCGGTTTCCGCAATTCCCAGTTCCATCGCTTCCGTTAATATGTCTTCGTAACTTGATTTTTCTTCATACATTCGGGTTAATATGTAATTGCACGTTCCGTTAAAAATTCCTCTGATGCTGTTTATTTTGTTTCCCGCCATCATTTCCCGCATCAAATTTATAACGGGCATTGCGCCGCCTACAGTTGCTTCGTATTTCAATTCGCATCCGTTTTGTTTAGCCGTTTCGGTAAGTTCTCCAAAAGCGACAGTCAACGGCCCTTTATTTGAAGTTATTACATGGATTTTCCGCTTAAGCGCTTCTTTCATATTTTCAAGGCCTGAACCTCCGGTTTCAATATCGGTAGGAGTTGCTTCTATTAATATGTCAAATTCTTCTTCCTTTATTATTTCAAGGCTAGTTCTGTTGTCATCGCTCAATCTTCTCGTTGCTTTTTTCGTTTCAAGACATTTTTTAATGTCAAGTCCGTCTTTATTTACGATTGAGCTTTTTGAGTCCGATATCGCAACAACTCTTACGTCATATGAATTTGATTTAAAGAAGTCCTGTTCCATATCTATAACTCTTGCAACTCCTTGACCGATTGATCCGAATCCCGCTATTGCAACTTTTATTAATTTCATGAAAATCACCTATAATTATTATTTTATTCTATTTCAATCGGAAGAATCAGCAACAAATCTTTCTCAATTGCCGTTTCTCTTAATATTTCAATCGTCTTTTCCATTTCTTTTTGTCCCGCCGCATGAATTTCAAGGGACGCAGACGACGGTTTTGAAATTTCCGGCATTGAAAGCGACATTCCTACAACTTCTGCAAATCCACTGTTGTCGATTCTGTCTATAGTGTCTTTTAAATCGGTGTGTATAACATGCCCCAACAACAAAACCGTCAACGATTCACTATATTTTTCTTCTCCGATTCTAAGAACCCGTATTCCCAACTCTTCAAAGTCATTGAATATGTTTTTAATAGTCGGTTCATTTGAATTAATTACAAGTCTGACTTGTATTAAGTCCGACCCCGATGATTTTTTTTTGTGATAATGAAAAACGGAAACAAGATTGGCTTTTCTTTTTGAAATCGGATCCAAAGCCAAAATTAGCTGCCCCGGTTCATCTTTTAGTTCTATATCCATCGAAACTCTCATTTAATAAAACTCCTGATTCTCTATAATTTTTAAACAACTAAAAATCAAATAAAATAAACGCGGTTAAGATGTACATAAAATAAGTATTTAAATTATTCTAAATCTTTCACTTTCAATATCATAATGAAATTGAAATGAAATATGAAATATAAAAATAGATGAATTAAAAAAGGTAAATAAAACGTTAAATAAGAACGTTATATGAAAAAACAGAATATGAAAAAAGATTATATTTTTATAAAATAGATTTTAATGTTAAAACTAATGTTAAAATTAATGTTGAAATGCATAAATTATTTATGCATTTCTTTCGCTTACGACTTCTCTTAATCTTGCTATTATTTCGTCGGATTCTTTAATTTTTTCCATTTCGTTTTGTTCAAGTGAGCTTATAATTTCATTTAACGGGCTTACTATTTTATAGAAGTTTACCGGTCTTCCCGCGGTCGGTGTTTTTATTTTATTTGTAGTAATCCATCCTTTTTCGGAAAGCTCTTTTACGGCATTGCTTACTTCCGGTTGTTTTAATCCTGTTGCTTCTTCAATCGTTTTGGAAGAAGACTCTCCGTTTTCCGAAAGAAACATCAAAGTAACTGACACCGATTTATTTACATTCAATTTTTTAAACATTTGAATTTTCTTTTCTAATGCTTTTTTGTTGTTTTTCTTACTCATCATCTTTCCGTCCTTTATACTTTTTAATTTTATAAATAAACTGTCAAATATATAAAATCAAATATGTTTCTTAATAAGGCTTTTGTAATATTATAACTTACAGCGAATATTCTAATATCCTATGTGATTTCGCAAAGCACAATATATTTGAGTTATTATTATTGTTATCCAAATATATATAACTAATGATTCATAGTATTTATGAAATATATTATAATGATTATTATAATCGCTATAAGAGTCGTTAATAATATATTTATTATAAAATTTATTATAAAATTTATTATAAAATTAATTATTAAATTTAATTTTTACTTTTTTCATAATTAACTTTTTATTATAAACAGTATTATTAATAACCTGTGTTTAGAAGATAATATTTTATAAACCTAAGTTATTATGGTATAAACTCATATTTATATACTATTATCATATTATATATTAGCATATATTATTGATATTTAATATTTTATATATCTTATATATCTGTAACATTTATATATTTATAACACTTATAGCGTTTATATCATTTAATTTATTTATAATTTATTTACAATATATTTACATATATTTACAATTTATTTATACCATTTATTTACATACATTTAATTATTTGTAATCAAAAAGAGGGATTTTTTTATGAGTGACGAGTTTAGTGAAAAATTAGAAGAAGACAGAATAATGAACAAAAGAAAGGGAAACAAAAAAGCGGCCAACAGAAGAATGTCCAACAAAAGACCGGCTAACAGAAGAATGAAAAGAACCGGCAACAAAGAATCGTCCGGCAAAGGATTGAATAAAACAGTCAAAAAAGCAGGTCTTTTAGGTGTCGGTATTTATGCAGATTTGGAAGAAAAAATTCATTCTTTAATCGACAAACTTGTTGAAGATGAAGGAATTACCAAAGAAGAAGGAAAGAAATATTTGGGCGAAATTAAAAAATCTTCCAAAGAACAAACCGAGTTGGTTTCAAAGAAGTTAACCGAATCAAAAGACGCAACAGTCGTTCGTTTTAAAGAACTTGAGGAAAAAGTAAAAGATCTTGAGAAAAAACTTGAGAAAAAGGATAAAAAAGTAATAAATGTGGAAGACGATATCGGTGTGTCCGGAAAATCGGCTGCCCAAATGAAAAATGCCGAAAATGTAAGAAGAGCTTATGCCGAGGCCGAGGCAAAGAAAAAAGCCGAATCGGAATTGAAAGACGAATGTGACTGCGGTGAAGAAGATTGCGAATATTGCAACAGTTCTTCAAATGATGTCAAAGAAACAGAAACGAAAGATACACAAGCTTCCAAAAATTTAATTAAAGGTACAAAAGACGCAGCTGTAAAACAATTAAAACAACTCGAAGAAAAAGTAAAAGGTCTTGAATTAAAACTTGGCAAAAAAGGTGAAGTCAAAACGGATGAAAAACCGACCATTTCCGGAAAATCTGAAGCTCAGATGAGAAATGCCGAAAATGTTAGAAAAGCTTACACTGAAGCCGAAGCAAAGAAAAAAGAAAAAGCAAAAAAGGCAAAGAAGGAAAAATCGGAAAAGAAAAAAGAATAAATATTAGATACAATAATTAAAAACTAAAATAGGTGTAAACTCCTATTTTAGTTTAATCTTATAATTTTAGTTTAATATTTGTTTAATATCTTTTATTTAATAATTTTCTTTTTTAATTTTCTTTTTTAATTATTTTTTTTAATTTTATTTTTTTTTTAATTATTTTTTTTAATTCATATTTTATCTTATTCTTCAATTGTTGTTTTGAAAAAGTTTAATATGAAAATCACTACAAATATTGCAAATCCTATTATAATTGCAGACAATATTATTACTTGTGATTTTGTTAATGTGTTTGCGACATCTGTTTTTAATATATAGAAATAGAACAGAATCAAGGCTGCTATGAACAGTAGAGAAATTATAATTCCTCCGATATCCATACTTGTTCTTATTTGCCTCGTTTTTTCGGGATATTTCCTGTTTTCATTTGTTTTGTTTGTTTCTTTTCTTTCTTTTTTTGCAAATACTGCAGGTACAATATTTCTGTCCCAACGTCTTCCTTCTTTTTCACTGTTCTTTCTTGCGTCTCTCCAATCTTCTCTTATTTTAAATGTTCCGCGCGGAGTATATTTTATATTTTCCGACTTTTTTTCTTCAAGTACATAATCTCCGTGGAATTTGGGTTTAAAATAATCGTTTGCATCAACGCCCGACATTCCTATTCTCAAATTAAAAAAAGACTTTTTTGAACCGTACCCCGACACAATATAAAAATTTCCTTCGGCAACAGGACTCGCATCAGACGGAACTCTTAAAACTAAACGGGAATAGTGGCGGTCTTTAACATACGGTTTTGCTTCAACCAAAATTACATAATCTTCAATAGACCTGTCAACATCGAATGATAATGTTGTAGGAGGTCCGAAATTCTTTATAAATATTTTAAATTCCTGGTCTTCTCCATTATATAAAGGCACTTCTATGTTTTTATACTTTAATTCAATGGAATCCATCGATTTGCTGCCGATATAAATATTCTGAAGTACATTTTCCATAATGATCACATTTTGTATGCAATTTATATACAATTTTATATAGAATTTTATATACAATTAATTAATAAATTAATTATTTTTTACGTAATTATATAATTTATAAATATATGATAATTTCCTTTTCAAATTTTAAAATTAAAATTAAATTTAAAATATGTACCGGACATTTGGAGGTAACATATTTGCAATTTTATTCTCAACCGGATAATATATATTACACTTTTTGCAATATAAATTTCCTGCAATTATACTTTCTTCATCTTCTTTTTCTATTTTTTTGTCCAAATCATTTCTGCAAACGGGACAAATTATAATATTTGCTATATTTTTTTTCATAACAGAACACCGTTCTATATTTTTTTTCATAACGAAACACCGTTTTATGACGAATCAATCTCTAAAAACGACAGATATATTCCGTGAAGTCCCGATGTTATCATTCCGACAGCAATAGCCGCCAGGAAAAGACCTAAAAGTCTTATAATTACCATACTTCCCGTAATTCCTAAAATGTCATTGATTCTTCTTGAGAAGCGTAAGCCCACATAAACGATTGAATATACTATTATTATTGCAACTATTATTAATGCTTTATTTATAATTAAATCGGTACTTCCCATTAATATAATTACGGTTGAAATTGTACCCGGCCCGCATAAAAGAGGAATTGCAATCGGAAATACCCAAAAATCTTTTTCCTGCGCATCGTCTATTTCTTCTTTTGTAACGCTTGTTTGTGTTTTTGCAGTAGTCATGTTAAATCCGATGTAGAATAACAAAATACCTCCTGCAACTTTTAATGAATTTATATTTATATTCATCACACTTAAAACCAATTCTCCTGCTATTGCGAAGAATATGGCAATTGCGGCAGCCAAAACGGCCGATTTTTTTGCGTAAACATTTTTCGTTTTTTCAGTAGTTCCTCTCGTCATGGAAACGAAAGTCAAAATACCGTTAAGAGGGTTAACGATTACGAATATTGCAGTTATTGCATATATGAAAAAACTGATAATCGATTCCATAAATTTCGTCTACCTCTTAAGGGCTCTCTGCTTCAAAAGTTATTAAAAGTTATTAAAAGTTATTTTTTGTTTATAAATTATTAATTAACTTTAATTATTGATACATTTTATATTTATAATTGTATCGATGCTATTAAAATGTTTATTAAATTATTTATTAAATTGTTTTAATTTTTTTTAAATATTAACGTCTATTACATCCAATTCTTCTACTTTTGCTTTAATTCCTACTATTTCCGAAATATTCGGTTTTGTACGTCCTTCATCTCCCGATGTCAATTCTTTTACGTACAATCCTCCGTCGCAATGTACTTTTACATATGCATAATTTCCGTCAACCGATTCCGTTTCTACTGAATGTACTTTTCTTGTTCTAAGCAAATCGGCTCGCCTGTGAACAACCCGATTCGGTGTGTGTTGCGATATTACTGCTCCGTTTAAAACATCCAATTTGTTCAAAATTTCTATAGAAACCGGTTCATCAAATTTTATTTTAAGCCGATACGTTTTGTCGGCTTTTTCGGATTTTAATTGTTCAATTGCAGCTTTTTCACAAAATTGAATATCTGAAATTTCTATTTTTCCGTCCGACTGCGTATTTACTTTTTCAACAAAACTTTCCAAATCAATCGTTCTTATACGCGGCGACTTTGCTTCAATTACAAACGGTCTTCCTGAGCCGAGCATCAAAGCGTCAATGTCTTCTCTTCCCGCACCGTGAAATGCGGAACCTTCCGCATCCGTTAAAGGAATTAAGTGTTTCGATATCAATTCTTCTACGGATTCTTGATATTGTTTTCCAGTTCCCTCGCAAATTTCACAGCCGCTTCCTTTGCATTTTCTGCAAGGCCAGTGCGTTTGAGGAATTCCTCTTACATATTTTTTGTATCGTCCCAAAATGTAAATTGAGCGCAATTGAACTTTAATTGAATCTTTCGCCAAATCGATTATAACAGTTACGTCCGGATTTGAAAAATCTACATTTTTTTGTATTATTTTTGAAACTCGTTTTCCGATTTCTCTGTTCAACTCCGATTTTAACGGCTCGGAATACGAAAATCCGCAAAGCTCCCAAACGATTTCTTCATTTTCTTTTAAAAGGCCGGTGGGTTTCGTTCCGATCAAAAAAGTATCGAATTCTATATCCTTTATTAAGGATACGACTCTGTTTGCCCAATAATCCAAATTTTTAAAAATGTCTATACAAACCCAACACGACTCTTCTTTATTTTCCGTTTCTTGTTCGTTTTGTGAATTTTGAGTATTTTGTTCGTTTTGCGCGTTTTGTTTGTTTTTTGTGTTTTGTTTTGCATATACACAGCTTTCTTCCAAAAGCTTTAATTGTGAATCGTCGCCCGTTTCATTAAACTTTTTAAACCCTTCAAGCGCCATATAAAGTTTTATCGCATGCCCTCTTTCATCGTTTGAAAGTCCGGTCGATAATTTTGAAAACTGCCTTCCTAAACAGTGATCACAAACAGGGCCTTCTCCCATCATTTTTTGTACTATTTCTGAAATTTCCATAAAGCTTTACTTCCTATCTTGCTTCTTCTTCCTCTTCATTTTCTTCTTTATTTTCTTCTGTTTTTTCTTTTTCTTCTTGTTTCTTGTTTTTTTCTTCTGTTTTTTCTTTTTTCTTCTTGTTTTTTTTGTTTTTATTTTCTTGTTTTTTGTTTTTTTTTTATTTTATTCAGTCGTTATTTTCAATCGGCATTCCGATTGAATTAATATGTTCTATCAGTTCTGAAAACTCTTTCATTTCATGTGATATTACTTCTTCCTGTGTCATGCTTGCCGATATTTCTGAATCCGTACTGAGTGTTTCAGGTCCTCTCCTTACTATTCTGTCAATTCCGTCTCTTGTTAGTGCTTCTTTTGCTTCTCTGTCATGCACAAACGCTCTTCCCGGTATAAATACCGTTTCCGAAACTTCCGACAAATCCAATTCCAAGAGATCTTCTATTGTAATTAAGCATCCGATGTCTTTTTTTACCGCGACTACATTTACTGCGTTTCCAAGGCTTTTAAAAATTTGTGAAAGCCTCGGTGCCGCTGCATTTCCTGTGATTATTGTTGCAGTTTTTCTTATTTTAGGCAATTTGCTTAAATATTCCGGCTTATTTCTTATAACAAACGGCGAATCTATTTTCGGATCATCAAGCGGTGTTCCTGTAATTCTTAATTCCGGATATTTTTTTGCCGCTTCTTTTACGATTTCTCTAAATTCTTCAATTGAGTGCGGCACTATTCCTTTCATTACAGGCTCGTTTTTTAAAATAAGTCCGTTTTCAAACGAATTTGCAAATCTCATAAGCAAAACGCCTTTTGCTTTCGCATCATTTACAAATTTCAGTGTATTTTCCAAAACTTCCCCGTCATTGATTCCGGGAATTAAAACTATTGCCGCATAGACATCGCATTTTTTACACAATTTTGAAAATATCTCAATTGACAATTCCGGATGCGGATCATGCATATGTTTTTTCCGAAGAGCGGGGTCAGATGAAAATAATGTAAAATTTATTTCAGTAACATTATTTTTTATTAAAAAATCGGCCGAGTTTTCATTTAATCCTTTTCCGCTCGTATACCCGATTTTTATCGGAAGTCCCATCTCGGCCAAAAATGATATAAGATTTTCAAACTCGGGATAGCAACTAACATCTCCTCCGCCTGTTATTATAAACGCTTCCGGATTCTCGTCACTTCTCCCCATCTGTTTAAGGTTTACAATTCTTGAAAACGTTTCATTTAAAACGGTTTGAATATGCTTAAACGGGATTCCGCTCTCTTTAATTCCCCGGTCGCAATACGAACATCCTTTTTTAAAAGGCAGACAATATTTACAACCCAACGGCTCAACATCTTTTACGCCTTTAAAATAACAATAGTTGCAAAAGCCGTTACAATCTTTACCCGGCTCTCCTCCTACATCTACGAGTATTTCCAAAAAAATCACCGAAATTAAAAAAGTATAACCTTAAACTTAATCTTAACTTTAATTTTAACTTTAATCTTAACCTTTACTTTAATTTTAATTTTAACTTTAATTTTAACTTTAATTTTAACTTTAATTTTAACCTTAATTTTAACTTTAGACGGATTAAAAACAGCAAAAGAAATATATAAAATATATGCGTAAGTACGTATAATTACTTTTGAATTTTTGGATTGTTTGAATATTTAATATTTTAGACCACACATTTTATAACAAACAATTTATATTAGATTATTTATATAGTGTACTTTATATTGGATACTATTAAATCAGGAGAACTGCCTAATGAATTATAAAACTATTTCAATTTTAATGATTGCCATAATTGCAATCTGTTTTGTTCCCGGATGCCTTGGCGACAAAATTGTCGGTACTTGGGAAGCACAAAACTCGATTGCCGGAAACATAACAGCCACATTTAACGACGACAACACCGCCAAAATAGTTACAAAAGGAGTTATTACTTCTTTTGTTTTTGACGATCTCGTATGGGAAAAAGACGGTAGCAAATATATTATTAGAAACGAAGACGGAGATAAATTCGGAACAGCCGAATTCGACGGCGACAATTTGAAAATCGTAGCCGAAACGGGTGTTGCCGGAATAAACTTCAGCGAAACTTACACAAAAGTTGAAAAATAAAAAAGTTGAAAAATGATTCAACTAAAAATTCAAATTAATAAAAAATAAAAAATTAAAAAATAAAGAAATTAAAAAATAAAGAAATTAAAAAATAAAGAAATTAAAAAATAAAGAAAATAAATAAAAATAATAAATAAATAAATTATTTTTTTAATGTTTTAGATAAACAGTTTAAAAATTCAAAAGTAATATTTTTTTTATTTTTTAATTAAAAAATAATAATATTTATTTTTTTTCAATTTTAAAAAGTGATATTTTATTTTTTTCAATTTAATTTAAAAATATCCGATTTTCAATTGTAAATCTTTTAACTGTGAAAGTTTGTAATCTTCAAGAAGTACTTCATATGTACTGTTTTCTGAAACTGCCAAACTGATTTCTTTTGTTCGTCCGTATCTTCCTTTGCTTACAACGGCCGAGTTAATTATTCCGAGCATGTCAAGTTCGCTCAATAAATCTGTAATACGCCTTTGTGTCAGAATGTCAAGGTCTACGATTTTACAAAGTTTTTTATAAAGCATATAAACTTCGCCTGTTGTTATTGCTTTTTTTGAGCGATCCGTATTTTTCGTTAAATAAACGATACTGAATAAAACGAGTTTTGATTGCGTGGGAAGCGTTCTTACGACTTCTACTACGCGGTCCACTTCTATTTTATCTTGCGCTTGTCTTACGTGTTCTTCGTATACTTTATGTTCGTTTTGACGATCCGCAATTTCTCCGGAAACTCTAAGCAAGTCAAGTGCGCGGCGCGCGTCCCCGTGTTCTTGTGCAGCAAGCGCGGAACAGAGAGGAATTACCATACTGTCCAAAACGCCCGGATTATATGCCATTTCAGCTCTTTGATATAAAATATCACGAATTTGGTCGGCATTATAAGGCGGATAAATTATTTCTTCTTCACCAAGAGAGCTTTTTACTCTCGGGTCTAAAAATTCGGTAAATTTCAAATCGTTTGAAACGCCGATAATGCTTACCCTTGCATTTTTTAAACTTGTGTTTATTCTCGACAAATTATATAATGCATCGTCTCCCTTTTTAACAAGCTTGTCAATTTCATCCAAAATAATGATTAAAACTTGTTCTTCAGCATCAATCGCTTCTTTAAACTTTTGGAAAACTTGATCGGTCGGCCATCCTGTCATCGGGATTTCTTCACCGTAATGCCTTGCCAAATTTGCAAGAAGACGATATTGCGTGTCAATAATTTCGCAATTTACATATATTACCGTACATTTTACGTTTAGCTTTTCACTCATATTTTCAAGTTCTTTTCCGACATAGCGGGTAACCGCAGTTTTTCCCGTTCCCGTCTTTCCGTAAATTAATATATTTGACGGCGTTTCCCCTCGAAGTGCGGAAACAAGAATCGTAGCTAATTCTTTTGTTTGTTCATCGCGATGAACAAGCACATCGGGCGTGTAAGAATGTCGCAAAACTTCTTTATTTTTGAAAATGGATTCCGCATCCAATAATTCCTGAAATAAGTGATTGAGAGTTTGTGTCATGTTATTTCTCCGATTATTTCAAACAGTTTCATAATTGCTTTTGTTTTTAGATAACCGACGGTGGCGTATCGGTTTTTTGTTTCGGAAAAACGAAAGATATCTCGAATCGAATTTGTGTTTTTCTTTTTCCGTTTTGTCAAAAAAACGAGATTTTACCTGTTAAAATTTGTACTACTTCCAAAGGAAGAGTACCGTTATAAAACTATCTTTCATTTTTTTTCTATAATTTGTCATTTTTTATTTTTTTAATTTCCGTTTTTTGTTATTTGAAAACTTTTACACGTTCATTTATATTTTCTTTTTCTTTTTCTTCCGGCTGTTCTAAAATATTTCCGAAAACCATTTGAGCCGTTAATTCAAGCCCGTTTTCAACATCAAACATTTCTTTGACGGCATCATCAATAACAGGATTATAGTGTTGTATATTTGCTCCTAAACCCAATTCTTTTAAACCCGTCCAAAGATTAATTTGCAACATGCCGTTTGATTGGTAAGACCAAGGCGTAAAATTATGCGCATATCTTGGAAACTGCTCAGCGGTCGAATCTACTTTTTCCACATTTCTATAAATTAACAATGTACCTGCGGCAGCTTTAAACGTATCGATTTTTTCTCTTGATACTTTTCCTTCGAATACATCATAAATCTTATCCCACAATATTTTATGGCGGTTTCCCAAGACAACAACAACTTTTTGAGATTTCATATCAAACGCATCCGGTACAAGTTGCGTTACGTCTTGAACCATTTTTATGATTTCTTCATTTGAAACTTTTATATTGTCGTCCAATTTATAATAGCTTCTTCTCTGTTTTAATAATTCTACAATTTTCATATTTTTATCTGCCCTTCGCTGATTATTTGTTATTTGTCTTGACATTTCATCAAATTATATCTAATACTATATTATTATATTTTTATAATAGCTCAAATATATTAGGATTCGAGCACCTAATCTCGGTATATTCGAGTATAATTTAGTTAACTGATGGTGGCACATCGGTTCTTATTTATTTCGGAAAAAATAAAGCTGTATGGACCTGAATTATTTTTTTCTGTTTTTGTTTTTATTTGTTTTTGCTTTATTTTTTATTTTATTTGTTTTTGTATTTATTTTATTTTTTGCAAAAAAAACATCTGTTTTTTCTTAAAAATTTGTACTACATTCAAAGGAAGTATACCTTATAAAACTATCTTTCATTTTTTGTTATAATTTGTCATTTTCGTTTTTTGATTATTTGTCATTTCATTTATTTTTTTCATTTTATTTTTAATTTTATTTTTCAATTGTTTCTTCCGCCGGTTATTAATCGGCATAATTGTCGAAGTAACCTTGTATATATACAATAGGCGTTCCTTTATCACCGCTTCCGCTTATCAGGTCGCAAAGAGAGCCTATAAGGTCGGTTAATTGTCTCGGTGTCGTTCCTTGTGACTCTGCTTTTGCTTTTAAATCTTTACTTTTATGTTTTATTTCTTCTTTAATTGCTTGAGTCAACTCTTCTCCTCTAAGTTCATTAAACTTGTTGTCGGATAAGTATTTCAATTTTAATTCGTTTGGAGTTCCGATGAGGCCTGCCGTATAGGCGGGGCTTACTACCGGATCGGCCAATTCCCAAATGTGTCCTACAGGGTCTCTGAATGCTCCGTCGCCGTAAATTAACACTTCAACTTCCTTTTTCGTTTTGTTGTAGATTTCTTTTTGAACGGCGTTTACAAAAGTCTCCCCGGTGCGCGGAAACAACTTAACTTTTTCTTCCGTTGATTTGTTTGAGCCGAGCAATCCGTACTTTTCATGATAGCCGCTGTTTTTTACGGACTCATTTAAAATGTCGTCCAATCCGAAAAGAATTTCGGTTTTTCCTGAAAAAAGTTTTTTAATTTTAAATCTTGAATGTACACTTGCGACCAACACACATTTCGTGTAATTTAATATCTCCAACGGATCGTTTGAAAATATAAATTCTATTTCGCAGCCTTCATTTTCTACAAGCTCTTTAAAATACTCGTAATAGTTAATTCCTGTAAATATGTGAGTTTCGGATCCGAAAATCTCAACGTATTTTTTTTCGTCGATTTTATCCGTTACGGATATATTGTGCTTTTCAAGCAAATTTTCATCAAATAATGAATTGCCCACTTCGTCATGTGGAAAAGAGAACTGCAAATAAATTTTTTTAGAGCCTCTTGCAATTCCTTTTAAAATGTTTCCGAAACGGTTTCTGCTGACCGGAGTCGGAAAAACAACGCCGGTAACACCTTTAGGGAATTTTCTTGAAATGTCGAACGCTATTTGGTCAACAGTTGCATAATTTTTTTCCGAAATTGCCAAAACGGCCTCGGTAACTCCTATTATGTCTCTGTTTTTTATTACAAAATTTTCAATTTCCGCAGCTTTCAAAACAGAATCAACAACGATTTTTACCAAATCGTCCCCTTCTTTAATTATAGGTGTTCTGATTCCTCTTGCAACCGTTCCAACTCTTCTCATATGCAACTTTCCCAATCCGTAAATTTTAAAAAGTATATTTAAAAAGTAAATTTCTAACAGATTTCTTAAGTAATATTTTATCCTATTTAAATTTTTTATTAATTTTAAATTTGAGATTAATTTTAAATTTATTTGAAATTCATTTCAAATAAATTCCGGGCAAAATCAAATGCCAATGCATCTTTTTTCGCCGAATTCGGTAAATGAAGACGTGTTTGTTAATGTGTCTTTGTATACGCTGTATACTCTGTCGGCGGAATCTATCAACGATTCATCATGCGATACTACGATTATTTGGCCGACACCTTGATTTTTCATAAGGTCAATCAATTTTATCAATTGTCTTATGTGGCCGCTGTCTAAAAACACGGTCGGCTCGTCAAGTACCATCGGCGGCAAAACAGATGAACCGCTTGTACCGCTTGACCCTGTGTGCTCGCCAAATCCGTGTGAAAGAAGTCTGTATATGGCGCATCTCAACGAAAGATTGAAAAGTGCCCGCTCTCCGCCGCTTAACAGTTTCGGTTCAAGGTATATTCCGTTTTTCTCATATACTTTAAGATTGTAATCTCCGTCCAATTCAATATGAGAATACGCATTGTTTGAATATATAAACGTAAACATTTCATTTAAAAGCTGATCGAGTGCTTCTATATTCTTTCCTCTCATTTCCGATCTTATTCTCAAATACATCGTTTCAAGCGCTTCCACGTCTTCGAGAACGTATTTTATGTACTCGTTTTTGTTGTTTATTATGTTTAATTCATTTTTATATTCGTGAAGTTGTTTTAATTCTCCTTGGAGCAGTCCTTCGTTTTTCTGATGTTCCGACCTTTTTTCGTTAAAATTTTTTATTTCAACATCGATTTTGTCAATGTTTTCGGTCAGCTTTTTATCAAATTGAATATATTCGTTTAATTTGTTTTCATCTTCTACGGTATTTAACAGTTCTTTTTCTTTTTCTCTTTTCTCTTTTATTTCCCTGTCTTTTTCCTCAATCGAATTTGAAAACAATTCTTTCGATTTTTCAAAACCTTTTATTTCTGTTTCCAAAAGCTTAAGCTTCTGAGCATTTCCGTGAATTTCTTCCGCATTTCGTGTAACGCTTTTTTTCATTTCGTAACACGCGCTTATTTTTTCTTCATATTCGGTAAAATGCTTTATTTCTTCTTCCAGTTTATTTCTTTCCGATTCCATCTCTTTTATAAGTTCTTTTTCGTTTTTTATTTTTTCTAAAAAATCGTTTACTCTGTCTTCCTTTTCCGTCTTTAAATTAAGAAGACTCTCTTTATGAGGAATTAATTGAAGAATTTCAGATACCGTTGTTATAATTAATTTTTTAATATTTGTTATTTCGTTTGAAAGCTTGAATCGTTTACTGTAATTATCTTTCAATCCCAGAATCTCTTTGTCTTTTTTATTTAACGAATCCACAACAGTTTTAATTAAAACTTCATTTGAAGTTTTTGTCAAATTCAACTTATTAATCAATTCCGTATTTTCTTCAATATCGTTTGAAAGTTTGTCGATTATTTTTTTAATTCCGTCCCTTTCAGTTTCAATATTAATCATTTTGGATTTCATTTCCGTTATTTCATCGTAAATTTTTCTAACTTTTTTTATATTTTCTATACTCAGAAGTAATTTCATTTTTTCGGAATTTGCGCTTTCTATAAGCTTTTCAAGTTCTTCCTCCTCTTGTTTTTCTTCATCGAAACAATTCTTTAAATGAGTTTTGTCAACGGTTTGCCCGCAAGTCGGACACTTTCCGGCATCTGTTAACTCTTTATATTTTTCATTTGCTTTTAATATTCTTTCTTTTTTGCTTAAAAGCGTTGCAATTTCTTTTTCGTTTTCCGTATATTTGTTATACGTCTCGGTAAATAACAAATCGGCTGAATTGGAATCGTTTACTTCAAATCCGAATTCTTTTGTAATCTTTTTTAAACTTTCTTTTTTCATATTCGTTTTAATTTCTTCATCCGCAATTTTCAACTTTATTTTTTCCATAGCGTTATTTTGAACCTGCTTTTCCAAAGAGGCCTTTTCCACTTTTTCCTTATAACTTTTTATCGTTCTCTCAATTTCTTGAATTCCTTTTGTTTTTTCATCAAGTTCGCTTTTCAAAGCGGCGTGTTTTACTTCAAGCTCGTTAATTTCTTTTTGATCCGACTGAAGCGAAACGTTTACATACTTGTCCGTTTCTTCAAAACTCGTATACCATTTGCTCCATCCCGAAACATCGGTTTGCTCGGGCAGTTTGCTTTCATATAAAAATGAAAACGATGCGTCCGGAATTAAAGTTTGAAGAGTTTCCTTATACGCGTTTCTTTTGTTTTGGACAAACTCAATATTTTGTTCAAGCTTTTTTTGTAAACCGATTATATCGTTATCGATTGTAACAATTCCGTTTTTTGTCTCTTCCAAAGATTCAATATACTTTTTAGTTTCTTCATTCATTTTTCGGATTTCTTTAAAGACGGAGTCGTGTTTATTTACAGCATCTCTTTTTTTATCAGTTGCCGATTGTTTCCAATCTCTGTATAATTTTTCTTTCGTCTGTGCTGCTTTTAAAAGAGTCTCGGGCTCAGGCCCGGGCCTTGAGTCGTTTAAATTTTGAATTTCCTTTAATTCGTCACCTTTATTTTCGCTTTCAACCCACTCTATGAACTTTTCATTTTCTTTCGTTTTCAGAGTTTGCAGAAGTTCCTCAATTCCGTCTCTCTGTTTTATTTTCAATTCGTTATATATATTTTCGGAATTTAAGAGAAGTTCCATATTCTTCATTGCATTTGAGTTTTCTTCATTTCTGCTTTTAACCAATTCCTCTATAGAATTTCGTGTTTTAGTAAGCTCATTTAATTTTTCTCTATATGTTTTTATTCTCTCGTTATTTTGTATTTTCTGTGCCGCAAACCCTTCTTTTAATTTATTGTATTTTAAAATAATTTGGTCAATTTTTTCAATAGTTTCTCTGCATTCGTTCAGTTTCTGATGTATGTTTTTATCTGAAAGACTGTCAATTTTATATACGATATCGTTTCTTATCTCTTCTCCGATTCTTATCTGCCTCGAAACCGCAGTTTTGCAAAATGCCGCTCTTTCTCTGTATTCTTCCAACTTTCCGAGTCTCAACAAATCGTCTATCATTTTTTGTCTTTCTTTCGGTTTGGCGTTTATTAAATCGTCTATTTCTCCCTGGCGAATATACGCACAATTTTTGTACGCCTGTTCATCCATATTTAAAATGTCGCAAATATATGCATAAGTTTTTTTGGTCTGCTCCGCTACGATTTCCCCGTTTTCATACAACACCGATACGCTGTTAGTTCCGCTTCCGCTTCTTGAAACTCGAAACTGTTGTTCAATTTTGTATTCTTTTCCCAAATGGTCAAATTCAAGTATTATAGTTGCTTTTGATTCGCCTTTAAACACAATATCGGCAATCTGAAGTCCAGTTCCCGAAAGAGCCGCGGCACCGAAAAGCCCCACAAAACACGCTTCAAGAATACTCGACTTTCCGCTTCCGTTCGGACCCGATATAACAGTCACTCCGTCACAAAAATCGATACTTGAAGCCTTATAACTCCTGAAATTCTCTATATACAAATGTTTAAATCTCATAAAACAACAGCCCCCGAAAAACAGAATTCGTTTTTTTTTTCAAAATTAAAAATTCCGTTTTCAATTCCCGAGCAATTCGCTTAACGTATATTGTTTCGGTTTTTCGCGTCCCTTATCATGTTTCTTTTCCGCAACACTTTTTCCCGTTTCTATTTCCGCAACGCTTTTCATTTCAGTTTCCGTAACTTTTTTCGTTTCAATTTCCGTAATATTTTTTTCCATTTCTGCTTCCGCAACGTTTTCCATTTCTGCTTCCGCAACGTTTTCCATTTCCGTTTCCGAAATATTCTTTTCCATCTCTGTTTCCGCAACGTTTTCCGTTTCAATTTCCGAAATCTTTTTTTCCGTATCGTTTTTCATAATTTCAACGATTTCATTCATATTATATTCATTATATTCGTCGACGTCTTTTATCAAAAGTTCTTCGATTTTTTTTTCTGGTCTTTTGTGTTTTTTTGTAAAATCCATCGTTTTTATAAATGTCGTCAGTTTTTCATCCGACATATTGTCCACAGACGATTTCGGAATATCTCTGTCTCTTATTACGGAATCCATTATGTATCCGGCTTCCGTTAAGCTCATGACTTTTATATTTTCTTTTACAACATCGTCAGGGTCCTGAAAATACACGTGGACTGTTTCCGTTTCCGTATCGCTTATATAGGTATCTCTTTTGTCGCTTACTCTTGCAACATTTGCTCCCAAATTCAATATATGTTCTTCAATTTCCGTATACGAAATCAATGTTTTTTTAAGACCCGTTATTTCTACAAAAGTTACCGAATTCGGAATTTTTTCGGAATATTCCGAAATAACGTCGTATATATGAGTCAATACGGAATCGGACGATTCATTTCCTTTTCCATCGTATTTTATCGGTATAATTATAAACGGTCTCGTTTCTATGTTGCGCTTTGAAATCTGTATACCTTTTTTATTTATTTCAACTATGTTATACGACCGCGGCGCCTCTTCGGAAGCACTGCACCTTTCCGTACTCCCTGAGTATGTTGCCCAAATATCTTTTCCGCTTTCGTTTTCTATTTCTAAAACTTCGTTTATGTGGTAATCTCCCAACAAAACAAGGTCAACGGGAATTGATACTTTTTCTAAAAAATCGTTAATTGAAAGCGGTTGCCCAGGTACAATCGGTTCAAGCAACTGGTGCAAAACCAATATGTTTTTTGTATCGACCGTTTCATATTTTGACTCGTATTCTTCCAAATCGAACGAATCGTAAGCAAAAAATCTTGCATTTGATAAATTGTCAATTCCGTAAATTGCAGCTTCAATATTTTTTTTATTTAAAACAAAAGGACTTGTTCCGAGTCTAAATGCAAGTTTCATTCCGGAAAACAAGTCAAGCCATTGTGTATTTTGCTTGCTTTCGTGGTTTCCTACAATTCCTAAAAACGGAATATTATGTTTTTTTAATTCCGAGAGAATTTTTATCGTGCCCAATAAATCCTCAAGCGACGGATTTCTTGAATCGAATAAATCGCCGGCATGGACCACGGCATCAACTTTCATTTCAATTGCATCACATACGACCTTTCTGAAAGCGTCAAAAAAATCGGAGCGACGCACCTCACTTTGATACTGTCTATACCCCAAATGGGTATCCGCCGTGTGCAATATTTTTATAGATTCTTCAGACAAAACATTTCCTCATTCAATTAAAACATAATAAATATTCAATTTAAACATTCAATTTAAACATTCAATTTAAACATTCAATTTAAACATTCAATTTAAACATTCAATTTAAACATTCAATTTAAACATTCAATTTAAACATTCAATTTAAACATTCAATTTAAACATTCAAATTTAAAATTACTTAAGTCTTAATAAATTAATGTCAAACGTCTATTAAATACTTGTTTATAATGCAATTCATAAAAAGAGATTTACAAATAAAAAAGTAGAATGAAAAAAGAAAATTACAATGAAAAGTAAAGTAAAAAAGGAAAAAAATGGAAAAATAAAATGTAAAAAAGAAAAAATGGAAAAAGTAAATTTTAAATGGGCCCGCTGAGATTCGAACTCAGGATCCCCGCCGTGTAAAGGCGATGTCATAACCGGCTAGACCACGAGCCCATGTAATATTTTTGTAAAACCTTTTTCTTTTATTATTTTGCAGTTTTATTAAAAAGCAATTGTAGAATGCAATCCTTATATTTAAGAGTTTCTATTTATCAATTTATTGCCTATTAATATCTATTAATATCTATTTTTAGATATTATACCTATTAATATTATCGTTTTACGGTATAAATGTCTTATTATATTCTTTTCATTTCTAATTTCCTAATTTTTATATATTTATGTATAATTTTACATGATTTTATACTATTATCTATCATGTTTCATCATTATATATTAACACTTTTTTTTTATGTGGTAACACAATCGGGTTTTTAACTCGAAAAATCTGCTTTTTCAATGAATACCTTTATATTATACATAGTATTTTTAACCTGTAGCATTCGTATTTTTATTATACTGTTTTTCGTTTAATTGGTTTACAAATTTTATACGAAAGCAGGTTTAAATCGGATAAAAATATGAAATGCAAAAAAAACGTTATATGTAGCAGTTTATGACACTTGGGGTTAATAAATATACGAGACAAAGGAGCAGAAATGTTCGTTGTTTCTGTAATTTTGTCATGAAATGTCATAATAGGTAATAATTGTTAATGACAATGTAACCAAAATGTTTATATACGTTTCCTAAAATATAGAAAGTTATAACGGTATATAATATCGTTTTATAGTTTTATAGATAGAGATATAATTACAGTTAGTTACTGTTTTTTTTATAGAGGGGTTCAAATGGCAAGTGAAAAATTGAATGTCATTGATAATTTACAAAATCTTGATGTTCTTCAAATGGATCGACGTACATTTATGAAAGCCGTCGCTGCACTTGGAGCATCCGGATTTGTTGCTAGATATGGAACTTCCCTTGCAAAAGCAATGGAATTTTCCAAAACAAAAGTAGTATGGCTTCACGGAGCGGAATGTACCGGTTGTTCAATATCTGCATTGAACGCATACAACCCGGAATTTGCAGACGCTCTCGAAAAGCTTAATATATCGCTTGAATATCACGAAACAATTCTTGCACAGCAAGGACTTTTCGTTGACGGTAAACTCGTAAACACTTCAGAATTGAACGGTGAAATATTATTGGATGAACTCGCAAACGAAGGCGGATACATCCTCGTAGTCGAAGGTTCAATTCCAAACGGTCCCGACAATACCGGAAAAGCCTGTATACTCGGTGGCCATCCGTTTAAAGACATAGTTGAAAAAACAGCCAGAAAAGCAGATGCAATTGTTGCAATCGGAACATGTGCGTCATACGGCGGAATTACTACAACCAACTGTGACACAAAAGAATATTGTGATTTCCAAGGAATGAGCTTTACTGAAACAACACCGGGAGGAATTCTCAAGATTCTCGGAATCGACAAACCGTGTATTAACATACCCGGCTGTCCCGCACACCCGGACTGGTTCTTCTTAACAGTTGCCGCATTAATTCTCGGAAAGCTCGACTTGAATAACATAGGTGCCGCATTGGATCAATACGGAAGACCGAAACCGTTCTATCCGCCGGAATCCACAATTCACGACAACTGTCCGCGCCGCGGATATTATGACAGAGGTATCTTGGACAAAGAAATCGCACAAGGCGGATGTCTCTGGAAACTCGGTTGTAAAGCACCGTACGCTCACTCGGATTGTGCATTGAGAAAATGGAATAACGGATTAAGCCTTTGTATGCAAGCAGGCGGTCCGTGTCTTGCATGTGTAGAACCGACTTTCCCGAACGCATCTATGCCGTTCTTTGAAGAATCGGAAAAAACGGAAATTCTTTTCGGTGCAAACATCGGTCATGTTGCATTATTTGCAATCGGTGTTGCAGTTGTTGCAGCTGGTGTGCATGCAGTTCGAAGAATGAAAAAGGAGTGATTTAAATGGTTAAAGTTACAGTTGATCCGTTAACAAGAATTGAAGGTCATACCCGTATTACAGCGGAAGTTGACTCTAATGGAACTATTCAATACGCACAAAGCGGAGGATTATTGTTCAGAGGATTTGAACGTATGCTTCAAGGAAAAGATCCTCGTGACTCCGCATTATTTGTACAAAGAATTTGCGGTGTTTGTCCTATTTCTCACGGTCTTACATCAGTAAATGCACTCGACCATCTCTACGGAGTTGCGGAAAGTGTACCGCAAAACGCATTGGCAGTCAGAAACTTTATTCAGGCCGCCAACATGGTTGCAAGTCACGCGACACACATTTATGTCTTATGGGGTCCGGATTTATCCAACCCGCGTTACAGAGATGTTTTAACAGCCCCCGAAATGGGATTAGGCGAAGTAGGCAAAAACGTCTGGTCAGAAATGGTCGGTCGTTTCACACCGCTTTCTTACAAAATGGACGGAAAAGCAATTCCGCCCGGTGTAAGTTACATGAATGCGCTTACGGCTAAAAGAAGATGCCAAGAAGCACTTGCACCGTTTGCAGGAAAAATGCCTCACGTTGCAATTTTGTACCCAGGAGGAGTTACATGTAACCCCGGACTCGGAGAAATTACAAAAGCTGCAGCAACATATTTGAAAATCTTGGACTTCGTTAAAGACCACGTACTCGGTGTCGATCTCGATGTCTGGATTGAAAACACAATGAAAGCAAAATCGCCCGATGCGGCAGTCAATTTCGTAGTTGAACACTTGTCCGGTCTTATCAGTAAAGCAGACGGTAAATTTACAAAAGAAAACGGATTCAAAGATGTAGAATTCTTTGCAACATTTGGTTCCGAACTTGTAGGTGAAAGATTACTCGGTCTTCCTGTCAGCTTAAGACTCGACAAATTAGGAAATTATAATGATCCGTCAAAGATTCAATTCTTGTCTTACGGTGCTTACTACAAGAGAGGTCAAGACGGTTACACGCCTGAGAGTGCCGACTGGGAAAGATTTGTTACATCGGCAATTACAAAAGGAGATCTCTCAAGAGAGCCTTTCGACTCTTCAAAAATCACGGAAAGTATTGCATGTGCATTCTATACCGACGATGTCCAATCACGCCACCCGTACAACGGAACAACAGTTCCGGTTGCGGACCACAACCTTATTAATTTCGAAGGTGACGTTACATCAAAATACAGCTGGATGAAAGCTCCGAGATATAACGGAATTCCTGCAGAAGTAGGACCGCTTGCAAGAATGCTTGCAGCACAAGATCCGCTTATCATGGGATTGGCTAAAACATTCCAAACTTATGGCATGTCTCCCGCAAGTGTATACATGCGTGTTCTTGGAAGAATGCAAGAAGTGGCAAGACTTGCTTATATGCTTCCGGAATGGCTCTTTGATATCGATCCTGAAAAACCGTTTGCAACAAGCATTGATTTCAATGCGGCTAAAGACGCACAAGCAATCGGTCTTTGGGAAGCTCCGAGAGGTGCTTTGGGACACTGGATTACTACAGACTCCAAAGGTAAAGTTTCCAACTATCAGGCAATTGTTCCAACTACCTGGAACTTGAGTCCGAGAGATGAAAACGGAATTCCGGGTCCTGCAGAACAAGGTCTTGTAGGAAATGCAATTTCCGGAATTGACAACGTTTTGGGTGCCGACAATACAAACCCGATTTCAATTATGCACGTCGGAAGATCTTACGATCCGTGTGTTGCCTGTGCTATTCACACTGTTGACATAACCGGTAAAAATGCACCGCGTGAATACAGATTACTTTAAATTTGAAATCCTTAATATTTAAAGGAGGAATGCAATTGACAGAAAATGTAATGCGTTACGATTGGATTGGAAGGTGGACGCACACCTTCCACGCAATTGCAATGCTTGTTTTAATTTTTACTGGTCTTGTAATATATTTCCGCTGGGATATAATGTCCATGCACAACGCAAGGACTTTGCATATGGTTTCGGTACCGGTTTTAATTTTAACTAACTGGTTCCTTGTGCCTTACGGAATTATAGTCCAAGGTTATGCGGAAGGCGGTGTAAAAGGTATTATCACACACTTTTACAACAACTACATATTCAATTCAAGAGATGCAAAACACCTTTCACAAGCAATAAAGAATTTCTTCGGAAAAGGCGAATACCCCAAATTTACGATATACGATAAAGGGAAAGGTCATTATATCACAAGACTTCACCCGTTATTCAAAATATTTATCGTACTTGAAGGAATTTCGATTTTCCTTATATTCTTAACAGGAATTGTTTTGTATGATGTAAACTGGTCAATCTTCGGACTTCCGATTGCTCAATGGATTACAACTATATTCGGATGGTTTGCCCCGTTCCTGAATTTGTCTTCATTGTCATTCATAAGATGGGTCCACTTGGCATTGACATATTTCTTCATATTTGAATTGATTTGTCACGCACTTATATTGCAGTTTGCACCAAAACCGTTCAATTACTGGAAAACAATATTCATTACCGGAAAAGAAGATTTCAACAATCCGGTCGTTCAAGTAATTGACAGCTCTAAAGATGAAGCATAAATATTTTAGAAAAAATAATAAATAATGAAATAATAAATTCAAAAAAAGTACGATTATAAATAATCGTACTTTTTTTACACTTTTTTTTACACTTTTTTTTACACTTTTTTTTTTTAAAAACCCGATATCGTTTTTCATTTATTATAAAATAGCCTGCGTTTCGTTTTTCTTATTTGCGTGCGGCGCTTTTTCGGAATTTTTGTTATTCGTTTTTTTTAATTTTCAAGAAAAAAACGGGGCGCCGTTTTATTCTTTTTAGGTTTTTAACCTGCTTTTCGTTTTATTCTTTTCCTTTAAGGTTTCAGTATCGGTGGCCCAGTTTTGTTTTTTCGTTTTATTCTTTTCCTTTAAGGTTTCAGTGTCAGTGGCCTAGTTTTGTTTTTTCGTTTTATTTTTTTCCTTTAAGGTTTCAGCGTTTTTGGCCCATTTCTGTTTTTTCGTTTTATTCTTTTTTATGAAAAACCGGCCACACCGGTTTTTCATTTTTTGGAAAAAAATGCGCATCCTTTTTTTTGCGGCACGGCGCTTTTTTGAATTTTAACGTTTGGCCGTTTTATTCATTTTAAGATTTAAACAGCTGCCTAGTTTATTCATTTTTAAGAGAAACGGCACATCCGTTTTATCCTTTTTAAGATTTTAACGGCAGCCACGTTTATTCATTTTAAGATTTTAAAAGCAGCCTCGTTTTTTTCAAATAAGAAAAAACGGATGCTCCGTTTTTTCTATTTGAAAAAACCGGTTTTCGTTTCTTTTTGCGTCACGACAATTTTTAAGCTTTTTCAGTTGCTTTTTTATTCTCCTTTTGGTGGAAACCTTTTTATAGAATATCAGACAATTAAAGAATGTTTTTCTTACAAAAATAAACAATTGTGAATACTTAAGTAAAGATGAATATTTTTGGATATTTACGTATATTTTCGAATATTTTTGGATATTTGAAAATAACATGAATTCAGTTTATTTTTGAATTTTGAATTTAATTTTAGGAGATTTATATTAACATGTCAGGAACCGGACCCATTTTTGTATTAGATCCCGGAAAAGAGCAAACAAGAGGACACGAGGCTCTTTTTATGAATATTTCGGCGGCAAAGGCAGTTTCAAGTTTAGTTGAGTCAACTCTTGGTCCGAAAGGTATGGATAAAATGTTGATTAACCAAATTGGAGTCGTATCGACTACGAATGACGGTGCAACTATTTTAAAAGATATCGGAATCGAACACCCTTCTGCAAAAGCGGTTGTAGGTGTTGCAACTTCTCTTGAAAGCACGGCAGGCGATGGAACAACGAGTTCCGTTGTATTTACGGCATCTCTTCTAGACAAGGCAGAAAAGCTTGTCAAAAAAGGATTTTATCCGGCAGTCATCATAAAAGGATATGAAATGGCTCACGATAAAGCGCTTGAAGTTTTAGACGAGTATCAATTCAAGCTTTCGCCATATGATTCCGAAACTTACAATATTTTGAAAAACGTTGCCATTACATCAATTACCGGCAAAGCGCCCGAAGATCATAAAGAACATTTGGCCGACGTTTGTACTGAAGCCGTTCTTGCAATCGAAAAAGACGGTCTTTGTAATATAAGAACCGATGTCGTTATGCTTGCCGACGTCCAAAAACCCGTATCGGAAACGGAAGTTGTAGACGGGCTCGCATTTGTTACAAAATCGCTAACCAAATTTGTACCCAAGCAAATAAAAAATGCAAAAATCGCACTCTTGGACTCTACTCTTACAGAAAAGACAAAAGTGGATTCAAAAATGTATGTAAGTTCGCTTGAAGAACGAGATACAATTATAAGAAATCAGGAATCGAAAGTAAAAGAACTCGCGCAATCGATTATTTCAACAGGTGCAAACGTTTTATTCTCCACAAAAGGAATTTCAGCGGAATTGACCGATTATTTCAATAAACACGGCGTTTTCGTAGCACTTCCTGTAGAAGACAAAGATATTGAAAATATTTCATATGCAACGGGCGGAAGAATCGTTAGAAGCCCACGCGAATTAACTGCAGACGACTTAGGCTATGCCGATTTGTTGGAAACCGATTATAAAAACGAAGGTGGAAAGACTTATTTACGCGGTTGTAAGGGTTCAAAAATTGTAACAGTTATCGCATGCGGCGAAACTCTCCAAATGGCCGACAACGTAGGACAGGCAATCGATGATGCCTTAGGTGCAATCCGTTCCGCTTTTGAAGACGGAAGTGTAGTTCCGGGCGGCGGCGCATCTGAAATGGGAATTTCAATCGAGCTTTTCAAATACGCAAAAACAGTTCCCGGATATGAACAAAAGGTAATTGAAGCGTATGCGGAAGCACTCGAATATTTGCCCAAAAGACTTGCCATAAACGGCGGCCTTGACCCAATCGACACATTAATCCGCTTGCGCTCAATGCAAAATGAAAATAAAAATCTCGGAATTGATGTTTATACCGGAGAAGTTGCGGACATGTTCGAACTGGGTGTAGTTGACCCGACACGCGTTAAACAAAATATGATAAAAGCGGCAACAGAAGCGGCAGTCATGATTTTGAGAATCGACGATGTTTTAAGATCAAGAGTAAGATCGGAAATACCGTCAAACATTGACCCGAGCCATATGCCTTCAAGCTATCACGGCATGCAGGCGCCGCAAATCAATGACCGACGTTGAATGTCCAAAAACTCAACAGCTAATTTTTAATAAGAAAACAATAAAAATAAAAACAATAAATATAAAAAACAATAAAAATAAAAACAATAAAAATAATAAAAATGATTAATTATTTAAAATCACATTATATCAGTTTGAAATGTATCGCATTATTAAAGAAGGTTCGGTTGAAATTTTAATTCCTTCGGAATCGGAAGAGCTTAAACGAAACGTTGTTTCATCTTCGGAAACAGTTTTTTATAATCCCGAAATGGAGTTGAATCGTGATATAAATGTTCTTATGACATCTATTGCAACCGATTATCTCGTTTCTGAAAAAGGTTTTGATAAAAACACAATTGAATACATCGACGCATTTTCGGCAACCGGAATTCGCGGTTTGAGAGTTGCAAAAGATGTCGGAATTTCTGTGATTTTAAACGATTGGAAGCCTGAGGCTTACGAACTTATTCAAAAAAATATCGTTCACAATCAAAACCAAAGCCAAAACAGCCAAATTGGTCAAAACGGTCAAATCGGCCAAAGTTTAAGTTTAAATGCAACAGCTTTAAAATGCGATGCAAATGTTTTATTAAACAGCCGCTACGCCGCTTTTGTCGATATTGATCCGTTTGGCAGTCCCGCCGCTTTTTTAGCGTCAGCTTCAAAGTCGGCTTCATTTTTTTTAGGAATTACGGCAACGGATACGGCCCCTTTATGCGGTGCGCATTTGAAGTCGGGAATCCGAAAATATTCGGCTGTTCCGGTAAATAACGAATGCCACGGCGAAACCGGTGTCAGAATATTGCTCGGATCAATTGCGCGCGAAATGGCTAAAATCGACAAAGGAATGAAAGTTGTTTTAGCTCACGCAACACGCCATTACGTAAGATGTTATTTGCAAGTTTTAAGAGGAGTTGAAAATGCCGATAAAACGTTAAGCGAACTCGGATTTTGGTTGTCGTGCCCAAAATGCGGTTTTCATAAAACGTATCCGGGTCTTTTACCTTTTGTAAAAGAGGAGTGCCCGAACTGTTCAAACGTTTCTGTCAAGCTTTCCGGTCCTCTTTGGCTCGGTCCTTTAAAAGATGTCCACTTTTGCAAAAAAGCAGTTTCAAAAATTCCGGATTTTAATTTGAATCGATCAAAAGACGTTGAAAAACTTTTAAATAAATGTATTGAAGAACTCGATATCCCGTTTTTTTATGACCAACACAAACTTTGTAAAGAATTCGGTGTGTCCGCAATTCCTATGCAATCTTTTTTAGAAAAGATAAAAGCTGAAGGCTACTCGGCATCGCTTACTCATTTTTCCGGAACTTCTTTTAAAACGGACGCCCCGTTAAATGTTATAAAAAAAATAGTAGCCGATTCGAATAATAAATAAAATTTTCAATCATTTCAATCATTTCAATCATTTCAATATCTTTTAATATTATCTCGTTGTTTAAACATTATTAACATGTTTACTTATTAACATGTTTTATAATAATTTAATTTCATTTATTTAAATTTCTATATTTATAAAATCCCCAAGCGGAGTAGTCTTATAATGACAAAAAAAGCAATTCTTTCCTATTCAGGCGGTTTGGACACATCTGTTTGTATCCCTTTGTTAAAAGAGCGTTACGGTTTTGATGAGGTAATAACTGTTTCAGTAGATGTTGGGCAACCGGCCCATGAAATTGATGAAGCCGAGAGAAAAGCGAAACTCATTAGCGATAGACACTTTACGGTAGATGCAAAGGAAGAATTCGTAAAAGACTATATTTTCCCTCTTATAAAAGCGAACGGCAATTATGAAGGGTATGTTATGGGTACTTCCATTGCAAGACCGCTTATTGCCAAAAAAGTAGTTGAAATTGCGGAAAAGGAAGGTGCCAAAGTTTTTGCACACGGCTGCACGGGCAAAGGAAACGACCAGCTGAGATTTGAAACAGTTTTTAGATCAACTGGTTGCGATGTTATTGCTCCTATGAGAGATTTGAATTTGACTCGTGAGTGGGAAATCGAATATGCAAAAGAGCACGGAATTCCTGTTACCGCAACGAAAGAAAAACCTTGGAGCGTTGATGAAAATCTGTGGAGCCGAAGTATCGAAGGCGGAAAACTTGAAGATCCGTTTTTCGTTCCCCCTGAAGAAATCTACGAGTGGACGAAATCTCCTGAAAACGCACCGGATGTTGCAACGTTTATCGATATCGGATTTAAAAACGGGGTTCCAGTATCTTTAAACGGCGAAAAAATGCCCGGATTGGATTTGATTTTGGAACTTAATGATATTGCCGGCCGAAACGGTGTTGGTCGCTCCGATTTGGTAGAAGATCGCGTTTTGGGTCTTAAAGTCCGTGAAAATTACGAACATCCGGCAGCAACGGTAATTTTAAAAGCGCACAAAGATTTGGAACAACTCGTTTTAACACGTTTGGAACTCAAATTTAAACAATTGGTAGAACTGGAATGGTCCGATTTGGCATATCAAGGATTAGTCGACGAACCGCTTTTTGAAGACTTAAATGCATTTATAAACAAAACACAAGAAAGAGTCGAAGGTGTAGTTAAAGTAAAACTTTACAAAGGATCGTGTACAATTCTTGCCAGATCTTCTCCTTACGCTCTTTATTCCGAAGAATTGGTTTCATTCGACAGCCAAACAATAAATCAAAAAGACGCAGAAGGATTTTGCAAATACCACGGATTCCAATCACATCTGTACAAAAAAGTTATTAAAAAAAATCCTAAAGGTATTCTGGGAAAAATAAGAGATGCAATAACAGATTAATTTGAAAAATATAAAAAAGTATAAAAAATATAAAAATAAAAAGGTATAAAAAATAAAAAGTAATAAAATAAAAAGTGATAAAATTTTTAAAGTGATAAAAAGTTATTATAGATCAATAGAGGTGAATTCGTTGGATTACTTAGTTGTTGTTGATATGCAAAACGATTTTGTTGACGGCTCTTTGGGAACTGAAGAAGCTGTCAATATAATTGACAATGTTGTTTCTGAAATTACAAATTTTACCGGTCAAGTTTTATTTACTTGTGACACTCACGATGACAACTACGAAAATACAGTTGAAGGGAATTTTTTGCCTGTCAGACATTGTATTCAAAACACAAAAGGTTGGGCAATTCAAGAAAAGGTAAAGGAAGCACTTGATTCAGTTGGAGCAATCGGTTTTTTAAAGGAAACGTTCGGTTGTGAAAGCCTTGTAGATTACTTAAAAAATCAGGAAAAAGTGGATTCTATCGGTATTATAGGCCTCTGCACCGATATTTGTGTCATAAGCAACGCACTTACTTTAAAGACATATTTTCCGAATACTGAAATCTGGGTTCGCTCAAATGCATGCGCAGGAGTAACACCCAAATCACACGAAAATGCATTAAGTGCAATGAAAATGTGTCATATTAAAATAATTTAATTTAAATCCGGTAAAAAATATAAAAAAATAAAATATAAAAATATAAAGAGGCATAGATGTGATACGGAAAACACCTTCCGAAGAGCGTGTATGGTTAAATTTTTATCAAAAAGAAATTAGTAATTTAGAACCAAGTAATTTTACTCAATACGAATATTTGATAAAAGAAAATCAATATAATTTGGATAAAATTTGTATATATTCAGAAGATAAATCTTTTACTTTCGGCGAATTTTTTAAGCTTATTTGCTGCTATCAAACGGGTTTAACAAATTTGAATGTTAATTCGGATGATGTAGTTTCAATTTTAGCGGAATCTTCTGAAAAATATTTAGCTTTTTATTATGCAAGCAACAAAACGGGCGCCGCATTTGCAACAATAGATCCGAGAACACCAAATTCATATATAAAAGATATTTTAAACCGGTTAAACTCAAAAGTTTTAATTGTTCAGGAAATATATTGGGAAAAAATATCAGAAATAGCAAGTGAAGTTGTTCAATCTGTAAATAAAATCATAATTCTCCCCGGCCCGTGGCACGAAAATTTGCGTTTAAATGAAAATAATTGTGTTTATCCGAATGTTATTTCATATAATACGTTTTTGGAAAATATTATAAAAACAAATGAAAAAGCAAAAACAAAAGAGAAAGCAGAAAAAACAGATTGTGAACTTGAATATTTAAAATCTTATCCTTATTACGCCGATAAAGTTGCCATGATACAGCATACGGGCGGTACAACGGGAAGCCCGAAAAGCTGTATGCTTACAAATTTGGGTCTTAATACTTTGCCCGATTATTATTTTAAAAAATTTGAAACCCGGCTTAAAAAGAATTCGTCAACCGATGTAACTTATATTACAGGTTTTCCGGTTTATTCGGCAAGCGGTCTTCATGCTTTACACATTGCTTTGATATTTGGCTCAGCAGTTGTTTGTGTTGACGATATTTCTCCTGAAAAATTTCCGGATTATGTTAAAAAGTATAAACCGGTTTCTATCAGTTGTCTGCCAATTATGTTGGAAAACTTAATTTTATCCCCCGATATGAAAGATTTGGATTTGACAGGTTTAAATCGAATTATTGTAGGCGGCGATTATTTATCAAAAGACAGAAAGTGCAAAATATATCAATTTTTAAAAGAGCACAACTGTCCTGCCAAATTGGTAATTAATTACGGAATGACTGAATTAAGTACCGCCGCCGTTGGTCATAATTCCGGCGCAGATAAAGAAGACGCATTGGGAATTCCGTTTCCCGGCGTAGTAGTCGGAATTTTTAAAATCGATGAAGAAACGGGAGAAAGTTCAGATATTGAATTAAATTATAACGAAATAGGTGAAATTTGTTTTTACGGTCGCAACCTCATGTCGGGTTATTTTAATGACGAAAAACGTACAAACGATATTATAAAACGCCATAGCGACGGAAAACTTTGGTTGCATACAAACGATGTCGGCTATATCGATGAAGAAGGTTATGTTTATATGGTCGACAGAATAAACAATATGTTAAAATATGACGGACAACACATTTATCCGGCCGACATTGACGCACTAATCGATAAAATGGACGGTATAATTAGTGTAAAAACAGTCGGAAAAGACGTTCTGGGAAGAGGTCAGGCGCCAATTACGTTTATAATGCTTTATAACCCGAAAGACAAAATCAATATGGAAAAAAAGATTAAAAAAGAAATCAAGGAAAATCTTCTCCCCCACTCCCATCCCAAAAAAATAGTGTTTTTAGATAAAATGCCGTTAACACGCGTGGGTAAAATCAATGTAACAATTTTAAAAGATTTGGCGAATCGGACAACTTAATTTCAGATTTCGTCGTATTTTTTCAATATATCTTCAAACGATTCCGCAACATAATCGACTTCTTCGTTTGTAAGGCCGTATGTACTGATTTTAAAGTTTCGTGTAAGGCCGGTTTTGATTCCGTATATATTTCTTTCTTTCAATTCTTTATATAAAAAGTAGCGTCCGCCTTTTGCTCGTTCCGATATATTGGCAAATCCTTCCGATTTCATAAACATCAAATCGTGTTTATGCGGTTTTTGTCCGTATATGTCAAATTTCCCGGTATCAGTCAGCCTTTTTATAAATTTTTGTGCTTTTTTAACTTCCAAATCCCAATTTTCCGGTTGAGTTCTTCTCAATACTTCGGGAAACGATGCAATCATAGTCATAATCGGAGCGCCTCTTGATGTACAGCCTAAAAGCTCAATTTCTTTTACTTTATTGTGACTTGATTTTCTGAATATTTTATCGGCATATTCGTCGTTTACTCCCAAAACGCCAACAGGTCCGCATGAAGCCATAGATTTGTGGCCGCTTCCGACTATTATGTCGGCTCCTGCACTTTTACAATTTATGGGCATACGACCGACCGAATAAGCACAATTCAATACGAACGGAACATCATATTCTTTTACTATTTTTGATATTTTTTTGACATCGGCCAAATTTCCGTAATTTCCGTCAGGATAAGTCAATTGTACGGCAACAGGTTTTTTTCCGAATTCTTTAATCCCCGAATCGATTGCATCAATGTAGTGTTCCGGAAGAATTTCATATTCAGGCGAGCTTGTTTTTTCCGTAGTTCGAACGTCCGCCCCCGCTCGCTCAACTGCAACTTTGCTCGAATAATGTGCAAGCCCGTCCATTATGACATAATCTCCTTTTTTACTAAGCGTGTTGTATACGGCAAATTTAGCTTCTCTCGCACCGTTTGTTACACGAGCCTGATCCGTTCCCAAAAATTCAGGCAAAACATTATGAACGAAATCTTCAATCGGCGGTTTTTTAATCAAATCAAGAATGCCGTCGCAATAATCGCAAACGGAATACCCGTCTCCCCATTCTGTCAAGGCTTTTTTAGCGTCTTCCGTAAGTCGCCCGGCCGTCTGGAGCGGATTTATATTTATTGAATCAAGTCCGTCTCTTTTTATGAATCCGAACTTTTGCAATTTGTTCGGGTCATATTTCATGAAATTATCGGAAATATCCATCTTTAAAATACATCCTAAATAGCGTATAAAAACGTCAATTTGAAAGTCAATACGGTTTTAAAAAACTTATTTCAATTCAGCTGCTTGCAGCATTAAATTTCGCTTTGAATTCTTCCATAAGATTTTCTATTTTTAACGCAACTTCTTTTAAAACAGTAATCGGATCGGCGTTGTCTATCGTTTTGATATACAATACCGGTTCTTTTTCAACAGAATTCTGAAGTCTTTTTATATCGTAAAATGCGGTTTCAACGCGTTCGTCTTCCACAAGAACGGCTTTTACAATATTCATAAGAGTGTGCGTCTCCCCTTTTATTAAAATCTCTATTTCGTCTTTTTTTTGCGAGAGAATCGTAATTTCCATAATTTAACCTACCTGAAAAAAAATATATATTTGATTATTTTTATATTTTATACGTCTATTCACTGTCCGTATTTATTTGATAATTTTCTATATTCTCTTGTTTTACACAACGGGCATTCGAGGTAATTTCCATTCTTTTCAAGCCCGTTTTTGCATTTTGTACAGAAAGCCTTAACAACTCCGAATTCGTCGCCTACGGTCGACAAATCTATCTTCTTATTATCAATTACGCGTGCTCTTACAATGTCAAGCGTTTTAAATTCGTCTGTAACCGATTTTGTAAAACCGTTTTGAACATTTGAAACATAAATTTCCGCATTTCCGTTATTTACAATTTCCGCATCAGGCATTTTTTCCGTAGCAGCGATATCAACATAAGCACTGTTGTCTCTGACTGTCGTAATTCTTCCAAAAACAACATCTCCGTTATTTAACATATTAGGAACTCTTGCCGCCGATATAACCGAAACTGATCGACTTTCTTCGTTTACGGCAACATTTCCGGGCAGAAGAGACAAAATATTTCCTGAAACGACTGTTGTTCCGGGTCCTGCCGAATATTCTTCAACAGTTCCGATTACATCTCCCGTTAATACGAATTTATCGGTTTCTTCATAAACTGTTTTTTCCGGTATCCTTCTTTCGTTTCTTCCGACTCCTCCTGTTTTTCTTCCTCTTGCAGAGTCTCTTGAACCGCCTCTTGGAGCTGTTCTCGGAGCCGTTCTTGCAGTACTTCCTACATTTCGCTTTTTAAAATCTCTTCCTGTTCCGGGCCTTGTTCTTCGCCCTTTATATCTTTCATTTGAGCGGATATTTTCATCTCTTATTGTATCTGCGGGTTTGTTTTTTTGCCTATAACCGTTGTTATTACCGCTTTTTGAATTATTGTAATTTCTTTTATTTTTGTTTTCTTTATTCTCTTTAATATCTTTATTTTCAAAACCGTTTTCACCGTTTGAAACAGGTTTTGATGATGCCAGTTTTCTTCTGAAAGGTTTAGCTCTGCTGATAATAATCCCTCAATAATTTAATTTCCTAAAAAAAGGAAAAACTTTTGTATTAATTTTAATCTTTGTCTCGCTTATTTAATGTTCGAAAACTTAAAAATGTTTTGTTTTAAATTGTGTATTTTGTTTTAAAATATGTATTTGTTTTTAAATGTTTTCAATTCTGTAAATTTCAACAGGTATTGCCATTTTTTCTTTTGTATGAAAATCAAATGTTCTTTTTATTTGAAATTCCGATTCGAAAGAATCGGTAATTCGTGCCGGTCGTATAAATTTCTCCATAAAATTATAGCTTCCTTTATTGTGAATCGAATATATTATATTTCCTGATTCCAATGCGCTTTTCATAAAAGGTCTGTCATTTCCTTTTTTCTGTGCGCCAAACGGCGGATTCATAACTATTGTGTCTGCGCGTTCGATTTTTTTATTTTCAATAAAACCCGGAATTTCAGAAATATCGCATCTTATAAACGAAATATCAGTTTTTCCCGCAACCGCAGATTCACAAATATCTTTTGCATTTTTTTTAGCATCCTCAATTGCAATTTTGTCTATATCAAACCCGATTACCTTTTTCGCACCGAGAAGCGCACTTGCAATCGCCAATATTCCGGTTCCGCAGCCAAAATCGTAAACGATTTTGTTTTCAATATCTCCCGACATAAACGCCATATGTATCAGTTTTGCGGAAAGTGTCGCAGGCGTTTTATACTGCTCAAGAGACGGGTCCGGCTCCTTAAAATCGGAAACCGATTCCAGTATCATTTCAAGCTTTCTGAGTTTCATGAAAAGTCTCTACTTTATTAAAAGTTTTTAGTTTTTATAATCTTCCAATATTTCGTCCAATTCCAAATCTTCCCAATTTCGAATTCCCAAAAGGATTTCAAATTCCTGAGGAGTCATAACGGGTGCAGGATAATTTCCCGAATCGTCTATTGCGATTCTCGGGCATGCCGTATTTACATAAGCGTCGGCTTTAAATGAAAGCAGTTGAGCAGGCGTAATTAAATCCATACTGATTATAAACGCTTTCTTTCCGTGCTCTTCCGCTGTTTTTTTAATATTTTTTGCAAGATTTATTCTGTTTTGTCCGTTTTTCGTACTTACCAAAATTCCTATATTTTCCGAATCGATTGAATTTCCTATAACGGCACTTCTTTTCATCAAATGTTTTTTTAAATCGATTGCGAAAACGTCATTTGTGTAAGGGTCTGCACATATTACATTTCTTTTGGTCGCAAGGGATATTCCTATCGGATGAAATTGTCCGCTTCCTATATATAATATATCAAAATCGTAATCGATGTCGTTTTCATTTTCGTTTTTCATATCTTTTTGTTTTTTAATGACTTCTTTACATGCGTTTTTAGCGGCCGAAAAGTTACATCCCAATATTTGTCCTAAATGTCTGATTCTTCCGTCGCCTTTTGAAATAACCGGGCAAAGCCCGTTCTCATTTAAAATATCAGATGCGCTCTTCAATTGTTTAACATGCTGAACAGTCGTTACAACAGGCACAAATTTTCCGTTTTTTTCTTTCAGTTTCGATACGGCTTTTTCAACAACATCTTTTACCGAAACGGACGAATACATTTCAACGAACACAACCTTTTCTTCAATTTCGGTAAATTCAAGTTGTGCGTGTCCGAAATGGTATAAAACGTCTACTACCTTTAAAAGCTCAGTATCGAGATCGCATGCGCCAAAGCAAGGATTTCCCGATAAAAAAACTTTTGCATCCGTTTCTTTTTCAATTTTTTCCGCAATAAAAAACGCAAGGCGTTTTACACCTTCCGGAAATTGAAGGCCTGCATATTTTATATTTTTTTTATTAATTTCATCAATGATTTCCTGCTCGTTTATTGAAAATTCTGAAAAATTGGCGGCTTTCCTATCCGGTCCGTTTTTCAAATCTTCATAAATCATGAATAATCACACTCGATTACAACCCCGTCTTTTGTGACATCGATTGGTATAATTACAAGAACTTCAATTCCCGTTTCTTTTTCAACAATTTCCGCACCGTTTCCTCTTCCAAGTACGCAGCAAACACCCTTAACTTCAATTTCCATCGCTTTTAACTCATTTAATAGAGGAAAAAGCGTTCCGCCTGTGCTTATCACATCGTCTACAAACAATATTTTCTGTCCTTTTTCAAGTCCGTTTATATACAGTTTTCCGTGAGAATAGCCTGTCGTCTGTTCAACAACAGCTTCCCCCGGAAGTCCATATGACCGTTTTCTAATAATCGTCATCGGAATATCCGTCATAATCGAAAGAGCGGTTGCTATAGGAATTCCCATTGACTCAACGGTAACTATTCTGTCAACTTCCATGTCCGCATTTTCTATAATATACGCCCCGATTTCCTTTAAAATGTCAGGTGAAATGTGCGGAAATCCGTCGCTTATCGGATTTATAAAATAATTGTATTCTCCTTTGTTAATTATCAGCGAGCTTGTTAATGATTGTTTTAGTTTTTCGAGCATTATATCAACCGGATATTTGTATCATTTTCTATGTTTTTTTTAATTACTTCTTTTACGGCATCGCATATTAAACTTCTTGCCTTTTCATCTATTTCCGATATCTGTTCATGTGTTATTTCGTCTACATGGATTCCGCATATAAAAACCACGTTTCTTTTTGTATATTTTGAAAACAGTTTTGCACCGAATAAAGCTATTTCATCTTCTTTATGGCCCGCAGAAGTTAAAACTGAACCAAAAGACCTTTTACTGTCTTTGTCGACTTGCCCTAAAGCAACGGCTCCTACGTGTTTTTCACCGCCTGTTAAAATAATTACAAAATCATTTCCCACGTTGTACACGTTTAATTTTAAATCGGCAGCTTCAGTCGTTTCGGTTATTGTAGTTGCGGCAGTTGTTGTGCACTTCTCGGAAAACTTCATAAGACACTTTTATATTCCGTTTATAATATAAATACTTTGATTGAAACGATTTTTCGGAAACAGTTTTAACAGTTAAAATCTGTTTTTTATAGGCATAAAGTACTTTTAATGATGATTTAATGATGATTTAATGAAGATTTATGAAAATTAATGAAAAGTTTTATTAACAGTCCATGTTTTAATATTCCGTTTATGATTGGAATTTCAAAACTGTATTGCGGAACGGTTGAACCTTCAGATGCTTTGCGCTACAAGCGCAAATCGAAAAAATTGCCGTCTCATCTTCTTCAATTTTCAGAAGACAAAAAGCCCGTTGTGGTTTGGAACATGACGCGCCGCTGCAATTTAAAATGCGTTCACTGTTATGCGCAATCAATTGATCCTTCGGAAGAAATTAAAAACGAACTAACTACTGATGAAGGAAAAGCGTTGATAGACGATTTGGCCGAATTCGGAACTCCCGTTATATTATTCTCAGGCGGAGAGCCGCTTTTGCGCAAAGATTTGCCGGAACTTACACGTTATGCAAAATCCAAAGGGTTGCGCGCAGTAATTTCCACAAACGGTACTTTAATTACAAAAGAAATAGCAAAAGAATTAAAAGAAGTCGGTTTGTCTTATGTCGGAATTTCGCTTGACGGCCCGGAAGAAACAAACGACGAATTCAGAAAACAAAAAGGCGCATTCAAAAAAGCGATGGAAGGCCTTAAAAACTGTCAAGAAGCGGGAATAAAAGTAGGACTTAGGTTTACTATAAACAAACACAATGCAAAAGATGTACCTTACATTTTTGAATTAATGGAAAAAGAAAAAATCCCAAGAGTTTGTTTCTATCACTTGGTTTATGCCGGGCGCGGCAGCAAAATGGTTGAAGAAGACTTATCTTTGGAAGAATCAAGAAAAGTCGTCTACGAAATTATGGACAAAACGAAAGAATTGCACGACAAAGGTTTTCCCGTCGAAGTTTTAACAGTTGACAATCACTGCGACGGACCCTTAATTTATTTAAGGCTTTTAAAAGAAGATCCCAAAAGAGCCGCCGAAGTTTACGAACTTCTTGAAATGAACCAAGGCAACTCTACAGGAATCGGAATCGGCTGCGTTTCCTGGAACGGAAACGTTCACCCCGACCAATTTTGGAGACACCATTCGGCAGGAAACATAAGAGATAAAAAGTTTTCCGAAATCTGGACGGACGGAAAAGATCCGATTTTGGCAGGCCTTAAAAACAGAAAACCGCTTTTGATGGAAAACGCTCCCAAATGCGCACGCTGCAGATGGATTGATGTTTGCAACGGAAACTTTAGAGTTAGAGCCGAAGCCGTTTCTGGAAACGTTTGGGGAGACGACCCCGCCTGCTATTTCACGGAAGAAGAAATAAGAAAACCGGAAAATTAAGAAGATTAATAAAAATTCAGGCTCGAAGAGCCTGAATTTTTAACTTTTGACCTGATAAAAATTTGCAAAGCAAATTTTTTCATCCGCATAAGTAATATAAATCGTTTTTCATCTGTTTTTTCTTTCTTTCTTTCTTTTTTAATTTTTTAAATTTCTAAATTCGTTTTTTTTCATTTTAGTATGAAAACCTCAGCACTCACTTTTCCCAATTCTATAAAACTCCGCATTTCGTTTTTTTCAATTTTATAAAATCCATCGCTCGTTTTTTATTTCTTTGGCCGGTGCGCAATTCGGGATTTTTCAGTCGCCCGTTTTCTCATTTTTCAATAAAACTCCGTATTTCGTTTTTCTCAATTTTTATAAAATATCCCACCGTTCGTTTTTTTATTTCTTTTGCGAGAGCGCAAATTCAGGTTTTTTCAGTCGCCCGTTTTTATTATTTCTCAATAAAACCCGAGCGTTTGCTTTTCTCAATTTTTTAAAATATGCCGATTCGTTTTTTTTCTTTTGCGGGAGCGCAAATTCGGGATTTTTCAGTCTCCCGTTTTTATCATTTCTCAATAAAACACCGTATTTCGTTTTTCTCAATTTTCAATAAAACCCCGTATTTTGTTTTTATCATTTTTCATAAAAATCCAGTCATTCGTTTTTTTAATAATTTTTCAATTTTTATACACTTTTTACAACACTTTCCGTTTCATGAATACACTTTTTATGTTCGTTTTTCTGAGGTTCAACCAAATTCCCAAAATCGTCTACAATCAATACCGGTGTAAAGAATTTTTCATCTTGTCCAAATTCATTTATAAAAATATCTCTTACTTTTTTTGAAACAATCCAATGTCTTTGTACAAAATAGGGACTTCCGTATTCAGAACCGAAATATTCTTGTGTTTGATTTATATCTGAAGATGTTTCCAAAACTCTTTTATTGTAATAATGTATATCATGTGAAACCAGTACTGAAGTCGGCCATTTTCCTCGTTGAATATTAGTTTGTTCGGAAAGTGGTTCCAATATGCTTGTACATATTATTTGAAAATATTTTGTAGGATATTCTTTTTTCAAAAATTCAAACAATCCCATATTTTTTTTTCAACAGGTCGTGTACAAAAATTTGTAATATTATTTTCATTAAGTATTTCTAAAGCATTTTCAGTAATTATAAACTCCCCATTTGTAGTAAAAGATATTTCATCTCCTTCAATTATTTTAGGATCAATTGTTAAATTTTTAATTTGTTTCGGAATAGGTAAATTACTTTTTTCGTCTCTATTTGTTTTATATTTTGTATATCCGGTAAGTTTACTAGGCGGTTTAAAAAAATAAAACACATGTTCGTTTTTCTTGTTTTTTTTTAAACTCTTCGTGCCATTCCGGAGGGTCATCACGAGGCAGGACAAAAATTTCCATTAATATTAAAAAAATTATTACAATTGTAATAGGAGCCAATAAATACGTGTATATACCGAACGTTTCGAATAAAAATATTGGTTCATTTTCTGCATTCGTTTCCCAAATTAGTGCTAATACATATGAAAAAATGTTTATTAAAAAAGAAAAGGGTGCTGTAAAAATTAAACGTATAATAAAAAAATTATATTTTCTGTTTACAACATAAATAAATCTTTTATTTATAGCTAAATAAAATGCAGGAATTACTGATATAGCAATAAATTCATAAAATAATATATCAGTCGTAATCATCATGTTCTTCCCTTTTCTGTTTAGGTCTTTTATAAGAAATTTTTCTGAAAAAAAGTAATGATATAAAATCAATTGATATTAAAAAAATCAAATTTAAAATATATGGGCCTATATTTTTTAAAATATGTATATTATAATATATTTGTGTAAAATCTTTTTTAAAACTTATTGTCATGCATAATGCTAAAACCATAATAAAATAAAGTAAACAACCTAAATAATTTATTGCAAATGTTTCTATTCCTGTTAAATAAAAATAGTTTTTTGTATGAATAGATACTATAGGATAATTTAATAATGCAAGATATACAACATATGATTGCATCGTAATTATAAAACAGGCATAGAATATTATGTTTGGAAATATAATTAACAACACAAAAGTTATAAGTAACGGAAAATATGGTTTTTTAATAATTGAAATTAAACTATTTAATAGATTTCTATATGACATATTTTCACCTATTAGATGATATCATATTATTTTAGAATCATTTTAGCATCCGTTACAATATTCGCCTTCCACATAATTAGGGTTATTTATAATATCGTTGTTAGAAATAATTTCGTAAATCTCTTTTCGGTTATGTATTCCTTGGGCTGCAGTTTCTGTAAAAACATCATCTGTTAAATCTTTAAATGTTTCTTTTGATATAACTTTTTTAATATCTATAAATAACTCTTTTTTTATCGGAGTTCGTATACCTGTAAAAGGACCAAGTAATATATCTATCAACATATCATTTTTATTCATTACTTGTGCTTTATTGTAAGTGTTAGTATGAATATAGGAAGTGGTAGTACGGCCGGCAATTCCCCCTACAAGATTTCCAGTAACCCCAACAACACTCATAAAGCTGATAGAGCCAGCAGTTATACTGGTAACGCCTGCTCCTGCAAGCAATCCACTTCCAATACCTAAAGTCAAACCGGTAACACCTCCAGCAACAACACCTCCTGCTGTATGTGCAAGTAGTAATTTTGTATCAATATCTCCTGTTTGTGCATATTGGATTGCTATAGAAAATCCAAAGGCTACTGTTCCTCCAGTCGCTGCTCCTAAAAGTCCTGTAACTAGAAATACCGGAACTGCAACGTGTCCGTCAGGATCTGTATATGTCATCGGATTATTTAGACAATAAGAATATCTGTTTAAATTTTGTGGGTTGTAGACATTTGGTATTATTGTATCCGGTTGTGTAAAAGCATAATTTTCGGGATTGTAGTAGCGTGCACCGTAATAATAGAGCTCGGATCCGATGTCATATTCTTTTCCTGTATATGTATATTTAGAATACGGAACTAACTCATAGTTTTCACTTTCCGTATTATACATTTTTGTCATAATAACTTTTGCAATATTGGTATCTTTAATATTTGGAATGTTTTCAGTACACCATGTTATACTTGGTTCTTTTCCGGAACCGAATGTTTCTGTCAAATCAATTAAAAGTGCATCCTGTACTGAAAATGAGTTCGATTTTGCATAAGTGTGCATTATCGATTCAATTGCAAATTTGCTATTTTCATTATATTGGAATATGGCAGAAACGTTATTTTGTTCACTATTCCTGTTTTCAGGCAATTTGAAATGTATGTAGTATAAATTGCCGTCAACGAGCTTATCTTTTAATATAACGGGTTTATCTACTATTTCTGAATTTGTTTTTGTCATAAATGTTTTTAAAAACATCTTTCTCCTATATATGTCTTTTTTATAAATTTTGCTTTTTTGTTTTATTTTTTATGTAGTATTTTATTCTTACCGTTGATTTATTTAATTATTATATATAAAAAAATAATACGATTATTAGTAAAATTTAGTATATTATTTGATTTCGTTGATTTTTTCCTTTTCTAATAAAACCCTGTCGCTCTCATTTTTCCCAATTCTATAAAATACCCTTCTTCCCTCATTTTTTTTGGCCGGTGCGCAATTCGGGATTTTTCGTTCGCCCGTTTTCTCATTTTTCAATAAAACCCCATATTTCGTTTTTTCAATTCCTAACAAAAACCCGAAATTCGTTTTTCTCAATTTTAGCTTCAAGAAATAGAAAAAAACAGTTTAAACGTAAATGCGAAAGCATTTACGTTTAAAACTGTAAAATAGTATTTCTTTTGTTTACTTACAAATCTCTTTTACTGTATCCGTAATATATTACTCCTACGACTATTACTATCAAAAGAATTGCAACTAAACTGGCAGATGAAAATGTCGGATTTTTAAGGAATTCCATGACTTGTTTTGACGCGCTGTCAAATGTTTTTTGGACCATTGTAATTCCGCTTACTTGTTTTCCGGGTGCGCCCGGATCTTTTCCGACACCTTCTCCCGTTTCATTCAATTGTTTTTGTGATTCGGGTTGGCTTTTTGTTTCGTTTTCCAATTTATCGTCTTCCGATATTTTCGGAATCGTTTTGTTTTCGTCTTCTGGTGCGACTGCGACATCGTCTTTTGAAACGATTTTTGCAAAACCGATACTTCCGCCGCTTTTATTCTTTTCAACGTTTTTTTCGTCTTCTTCTTCCGTTTCTTTCGTTTCTTTTAATTCTTTCATGATATCAATGTATTTTTTGGCAGTATCTTCATCAACTACGTTTAATTGAGATATCATTCCGGAAATAAATTCCGCTGCAAGCGGGTTTCCGCAAGTGTGATGACAGCATGCGGGCCCGTTTTGTACGACTGATTCGACTTGTTTTTTAACAATGTCTTTAAGCTGTTCGTCTGTCGGATTCCAATTTTCAGTTCTTGCAACTTCCAAAAGGCGACTCGTAATCGATTGAAGCGAATACGAATTTTCATTGCTGTTTAAAAAGTCGTATATTTCACCGTCTTTTATATAAACTTCATAAACACCGTCCCAAGCTTTATCGCTTACAACATCGGGCATCATTGCGTCCCAGCCCCAGAGATTTTCAACAAAATCACTCATCTCTACAGCACCGGAATATCCGTGTTGCATCATTCCTTCAGCCCAGTCGGGATTGAAATATCTGGTCGTCATTTCGTTTTCAACATACGTTTTTAAGTCAGTGAATTTTTCATCTCCCGGTTTTTTCAAATCCATAATAAATGAATTGGGATATTTTCCTTCGTTCATCGTAGCAATTGCCAGATTCAAACCGCCCAAATACTGGAAGAAATCGTCGTTGTCGATTACGCCGTATAAATTGGTTGAACGGCTGTGAATTGTCACTTCAACATCTTTTACAGCTCTTTTAAATAAGTCGGATCCGTTTTGAACACTTTTGCCTGTAGCTAAAATTTCCATTTCTTTTGCATCAAGCCCCCAAATCAAAACATTATTCTCGCCTATAGTTCTGTTTGCGTACAAATGACCCATATTTTCTATATAATATTCTCCCAACTTGGTTCTTTCTTCCCACGAATCGCTTGCAGCAGCAGCATTTGACATTCCGGTTCCGTAATTGTCGGGCGCTTCTCCGAAAATTCTGACAGACGCCATTTTAAAAGCATCTTCTTCACTCAAATCCGGATTTTTACTCATCAAATCCTGTTTTGTCTCTTCAATATGTTCTTTTAATTTGTTTCCTTTAGGATTTTCAACGCTTGCAGCCAAAACGACAGCATCGTCAATTCTTTGAATCAAATCCGGAAACATATCTCTGTAAAGCCCGGAAATTTGCATAACAACGTCCATAGTCGGATAATCAAATCCTTCTACAACTCTTAAATTTTTGTCAGTAGGAGATGCACTTGAAGAAAAGTCGTACTCCACTCCCATCAAATAAAGGATGCACGCTTCCATAACACCTTCGTGTCTTACAGTTTCGCTTGACCACAAAACGTAAGCCATCGTTTCAGGATAGTCTCCGCTCTTTTTATATTCGTCAAGGATTCCTTTTGCTAATTTTTGTCCCAACTTTTGCGTTACTTCCGTTGGTACTTTAGACGAATCGACAGTTTGGAAATTATATCCGGTAGGCAAAATATGCGGCTTTGCTACAGGATCTCCTGCAACACCCGGAGAAATATATCCGGCATTCATCGCACGAATTAGCTGACTTGTTTCATGTTCCGAATCCTTAAAACCTTTCGAATATTTTTCCGCATTTTCCATATACGGCTTTATTTTCAAAACATCTTCTTCATCAACATTTCCAACACTTCCGAATATTTCATTCAAACTCGACTCAACATCTTTTCCTTCGATAATTACCGAATTTATCAAATCTATTGAAATGGACTCAATGTCTCTTTCGATTTTCTTTTCTTTTGCTATTTCATTTAAAGAATCCAAATAACCTTGCCCAAGCATTAAGTGAATCGTATTTGCAAGTGCGTTTCCGCTCGGAGACGTACCCAAAATATGAAGCCCGTAAGGCATCGATTCAGTTTTGATTAAATAAATCGTTTCTCCGATTTCATCCAAATACTCCTCCAAAATTTCAGGGTCTTCCTTTGCCGCATTCGGATCGGTTTTTATTAAAAGATTTACGTTTAACTCTTCCGCCGTTTCGAATAAAGCTTCTTTATATCCGTCGATAATCTCCTTATCCAATTCATTTCTAACGGCGTTTTTATAATTTACAATCAAATCTCCGAGTTCCGAATATTTTCCGTTGTAATCCGCTTTTACGATTGCAGGAGTCAAGTGGTCTACAATTACCGCATTTCCACGTCTTTTCGCTTGTATTCCTTCAGAAATCCCGTCAACTACATAATAGTAAACAACAGGAATATCCGAATGCATCAAGGGTGGCCACTCATATCTGTAAAGTCCTGTTTCTTTTCCCGGAAGCCATTCCTGAGTTCCGTGCCTTCCCATATAAACAATCACATCGGCACCAAACCCGCCATCTTCTTCTGAATGTTTGAGCCATGAATAAAATGCGATATATTGGTGATTCGGAACGAGTGAGCCGTCATGATACAGTTTTTCGTAATCCGAAAACCATCCCCTTGAGGGCTGAGGAGCCATTATTACTTTACCTTCTTTTCCTACTTTTTCTTCACCTTTTTCTTTTCCTGCTTTTCCTTCACTTTCTTCTTTTCCTAAATTTCCGTTTTCAAAAGACACATCGACAAGAGGAATTACAATGTAATTTTTATCGCCCTTTTTATATGTCATAAGATTCCCGGGTGCTTCTCCCCATTCTTCTATTACCTGTTTTTTATGTTCTTCTTTGTCCGGATCGTTTCCGAAAAATTCATCAAACCACTTTTCGTAAACATCAGCCGGAATCATTACGACTTTTCCCGTTTGAACCATACTTTCGATTTGACCCGGAGCCCAGTTTCCGGCATTATATCCGTAAGTAAGCATTGAGTCTGTCAAAGTTTTTTCCAAACTTTGATTTTCCGAATCGGTTGAGTATTTGTCGTCAATATTGTAATTTTCGGATTTCATAGCTTTCAACAAATTCGAAAGACTTGAAGGAACATTTAAGTAAGACGCACCGATTGAATCCTTTCCGCCGTCGTGATTGTAATATATAATCGCGACATTTTTATCTTCATTTTCCAAATTTTTCAATTTGATATATCCATTTGTCCTTTCCGCCAAATATTTGATTTGATCGCTATTCGAAAGATATGTTTCAACTCCTTCAATCATTTCGGTATATCCTAAATTTATAGGATCAATCATTCCATTCGTTTCGGGTCTGTAATACCTGTTCATCCAACTGGAAAACGGATTTTGAGATTTTTTCCATTCGGATTCGTTTAATTTTGTAACGGCACCGTTAATCACAGGCACATCAAATTCTTCAACATCAAACGGCGGCTTGCTCAAATAACGGCTAAGTGAAATTACAACATCGACAAGCAGTTCTCCTTCTCCGTCATCCGCTTTGAAATATTTTGGACAAACTTTGCTTGCGGTCGATGAATATAAATAAATCGGAATTACATTTATTCCCAAATTCTCAAGCTCGTAAACGGTATCGTCAATCGGTTCGATTTTTCCCGGATAATAGCTCTGATAAAACATAATTCCTACAGTTCCGTTTTCCGGATTATATCTGTGTCCTGTTTCTCTGTTTTTGTACCACTCCAAATATTCTTTTTGCGTTTCAAACACTTTATTTTTGTAATCCGGGTGGTATATCGCATTGTCCGGAAGCGCATTCGGCTCCTCTACATTAAAATTACAATCGTCAAAATCGTTTAAAAGTTTATATATCATATTTTCAAGATTCTTTTCATCATATCCCGAATTTGAAAAATACATATACAATTCAACTTCGTATGCGTCTTTATTGACCGATTCCGGAATATTGATTTCAAGTTCGTTTTCGAAAATTTTGTCAGTTAAATTGCTTACGAAAATAATCGGTTTGTACGACGGATCTTTTTCTTTTGCTTTTCTAAAAGCATCCAAAACTATCGGTCCTTTAACTGTCGTATTTATCATATTTATATAAATAATATCGGCCTTTTCAATGTCATTTCTCATTTCAGATAAAAGCGGTTCCGCTCCTATATCGTACATCGTTGTTTGGTAATGTGAGAGGTGAATTAAATTTTCGGGGTCTTGCGAGAATCCGTCTTTTATGAGATTTTCGGCAGCCGATACTTGATATGTACAACCTGTAATTATTATAACGTTTTTTTCAGATTTAATAGGAATTCCGTCATCCGCTTTTTCTTTTAAATTAAAAGTATCTTCCGCCAAGATTTTTTTGCTTCCGTCAAACGAAACGGATTCAATAATTAATTTGTTTTCTCCGCTTACAACATCTTTTAATTCAAAATTATAAAACATTGCAGCCGAATTTTGATTCTCTGTTCCTGAAAGAACTGATTTTTCTTCCGGCAAAAGAGAAATTTCCTTTTCACCCAATTTCACTTTTGTTTCTTTGTCTCCCAAAATCAAAAGTTCCATTTTTACATTATAATTTGAAGTTTCCTCGTCTTTTTCGTAAACTATATCCGAATATAAAAGCGCAGGTTCTTTAAACACATACCAGCAACTGTTATTATAAGGATATGTCAATTCAACAGTTTTCGACTCTTCCGATACTGTTTTTTCCGAATCGGTTTTATTTAGGAAATCAAAAACACGGTTTAATCTTTGTTTCTCGTCTGATATTTTTGCAGGTTTTATTATATCTTTTTCCGGAATTTCAAACGGCTCGCCGTTTGAAAATACGCCCGTTTCATTTACTTCAACGGAAATCGTATACGGGTAATAACTTTTCCCCGTTTCGTACTTTCCCATTTGGTAATAGAATAAAAACTCATACTTTCCGAAATTCAAATTCAAATCAGTTTTTGTTGTATTTGACATATTTTCCGATTTGAATACAAGTTTTGCGCAAGGCTCAACAAAACCGGGCATGTACGGCACAGAGTCGTCTGCATCTTTTTCTTCTATTAAAATTTCTTCAGAACAGATTTTTATTTTCTCTTTCTCATTATCCGACCCGTTTTTATTTTTTATTGCAAAAATTTCAAATATATATTCTCCGGGATTTATTTTTTCAATTTCATTTTTATAAAAAAGCCTTTGTGAACCGTCATTTTTCGTATTTGAAAGAATCGTTTTGTCGGCCGGGTTCATATTCAAACTCTTTAAAACTAAATCGTCACTTTTTTGTTTAAAAAGAACCTCAATTTCATCTTCTCCAACGACCAAAACCTCAAATGAAACACTATACTCGTTTAACTCATCACTTTCCGTCACGTTTATATCGGAATATATAAGAGACGGCCCGTTAAACAAATACCAACAACTGTTGTTGTAGGGAAAAGTTAAGCTTAAATTTCCTATTTTCTCAAAGTCCTGAGCGACCGGCTCAACCGTTTTCAAATCATCAAATATTTTGTTAAGTCTTAACAATTCATCGGTTACTTTTATCGGCTTTACGTCATTTTCCTTGTCCGGCACTTCAAACAACTTCGGCTCTATCACATCTGATCCGATTTTTTTAGTATAAACTCCGCTTTCGTTTACACTCAACTCAATTAAATAAGGATAAAAATTCTTTCCTGTCTCATGCTTTCCCATTTGATAAATGTAAAAAAGGCTGTAATCTCCTGCACCCAACTCAAACTCCGTTTGAGTTGTATTTGACATATTTTCCGCCTTAAATACAAGAGTATTTTGTTCTTCAGCCAAGGCACACGAAACCGTCAAACTCAAAACAGAAATTAGAATAATCAGCAACAACGCTGTTTTTGAAAAAATTCGCTTTTCGAAAAAAAACATATAAATTTGTCCTCTAATTCTTAAATTATAATCTATTAGTCTATTGACTTCTTTAATGTCTATATAAATAACAACAATTTTATGTTAATCTGTTTTAAATCGTAAACTCATTATAATTTTATATAATATGTTTTTTAAAACCTATATTTTTTAATATTTTTTATTTACATTTTTCTTTTAATTCGTTATTTTAACTTTACTAATATCATTTTTTATTTTTTTCTCTATATATAAGTTATATTAATTATTTTAACTTATTGAATCAAATATCAAGTATTACTTATTTTTATTTTTTACTTATTATCTTTTTAGATTATATATATTGTTAATTTAAAAACGATTAAATAGGATTTGCGAAAGAACCTGAAGCTGTTGAGACGTACAAACAGAAATATCAAACGTCCGGTTATGGAAACGATATAGAACGAGCACATGTATTTTATTATTTAAATAAATGTGCGTTTGGTGCGATTATGTCATCGCTTTCGTTTGGCACCTCGAAAGTGTCACGGCCGAGCTTAAATGTTTTATCCATAAAAGATAACATTACCGGTGCACACGAAAGGTTAGCAAACGTCACAATTGAGTGTTTGCCGTACGATAAAATCATATAAAAATACGATGGCCCGGATACGTTTTTTTATATTGACCCGCCGTACAGGAAAACAGTGGGATACGCCGTAGGGAAGTTTACTGATGACGATTATAAAAAATTGGCGAGTTTGTGTAAAAAAATAAAAGGGAAGTTTCTTGTCACATTAAACGACGACCCATACATTCGAGATTTATTTTCAGATTTTGAAATATTAGAAAACGGTGTAAAATACTCTATAATGAAAGACTGTAAAATTCGAGATAAAGTAAACGATGAACTAATAATTAAAAATTATTGAATCATAATCCGAACAACAGGTGTAGCTTGTAAAAATTTAAATCGGAATTTTATAGGATTTGAAATAGATGAAAATTATTTCAATGTTGCAAAGGATAGGATTTATTTTACAACCCTTTGACTTCGATTCTGTCTACCGCAAGTACAGCCTGTATCAAATCGTTCAAAGCAGAAAGAAAATTATCTGCAGTAGTACTCTTTTTTATTTCTTTTCCTACAATTTCAACATTAAATTCACACACAGCTTTATCAACGTTTTCTAAAACTTTTGAGATTTCAATTCCTCTTAGTCGCAACTCATCAAAAGTATTTCCACCATCTGTAATTGTGAACACATCTGAATTTTTTATTACGTAAAATTGCAAATAGTCATTATGTCTATCTAAAAAAGGAACTGTTATTTCAAATACTCCGTTGTCAAGAGTTTTAATTTGGATTAATTTTTCATGTATCATAA
>JAAYST010000053.1 GCA_012518265.1 Candidatus Methanofrustulum fimipullorum
ATATGGATTATATTTTATAAAACCCGTGTTATGAGAAAACGAGTAATTTTGTAAATAATGTTATTTAGTTTTTATTTTTTAATATATAAAGTGTTATTATGATATCTGTCGATACCAATTTCTTACTTTTAATTTTGATATGGGCGGCTACATTGACTTTTGTAACGCTCGTTTCCGTTCGAATTATTAAAAAGCATCCGAGTTACGGTTTTGCAGCATTGGTTGCATTCTACGTTGTTTATTTAACTGCTTCTCAAGTAATTGCGGCGAGGACGGCCGACTTCGGTTCACTCGATATTTTCGGGCGAACGATTTTTTTAATAGCACCATGTGCTACTATCGTTTATTCTTTCATATCCCAAGTTTTGGATATGATTAATGAAGTTTACGGCAGAAAAAAAGCATTCGGAGCAATCTTAATTTCTTTTATGACGCAAGTGTTGTATGTTGTGTTCATATTCATGACATTTTTAATGAAACCCTCCCCGTTTTTTGAATTCGAGGAAGCTTGGTTTAGTCTTTTTTCATTGTCGGCCGGAATTGTTGTTGCAAGTTGGATTTCATTTCTAATATGCTCTTTCGTTGATGCCTATATGTTTTCGATTATCAAAAATAAATTTAAAGAAAAAGAACAGAATTTCAAAGGAAACCATTTCTTCAATCCGTATATTTGGCTTCGTTCACTCTTAACAGACGCCATAAGCCTTGCGCTCGATACGGTAATTTTTATCGGAATTGCATTTTGGATCTTCGGCGGAATGCCTTTGGATCAAGCTTTAGTATTAATGGTCGGACAAATGATTATAAAAGTTTTCTTCGGAGTACTCGACACACCTTGGTTTGTTTTGTACAAAAAAATGTTAATTGGCCATACAAATACTGAAAAACAAAATTAATTATCAAAAAACTAAATAAACTAATGAAAAAACTAATATAAAAAGTCAAGAAAGTGAAGAATCATGAAGATTCATTTGCTCCATTTGCTCCGTTTGCTTCATTTGCTTCATTTTCTTGATTGTCAATATATTTTGCAAGTTTTCGAACGGCTTCCGACGTTTCGTATTCGGAAACGCCCCAATGGACCGCAATTCCGGGAAATCCGTTAATGTGGATAATTTTTCCGCAATTTTTCACTTGACAGCATCTTATTACAAACGGCATTTCCGGTTTTGTAAGCTTTGAATTTATCGGGCACAAATCCACAAAATCGTATTTTAATCCCGGAAACTTTTGTTCAAAAATTCTTTTCGACATTTGGCATCCGACGAGAAGGTATCCGTTTTCTTTAATCGTGTCGGTATCTAAGCATTTTCCTACAAGTTCCGATGCGCTGCACGGAAACATCGTATTGTCTCCTTCGTATTGTGTCAAATCTACAACTTTTTCAAAAAATTTTACTTCCAAATCCCCGAAAATATTTGACTCGTTAAGCCTTCTTACGCAATCAATTAACCCCGGCGGATCGGGCGGTCTTATATCGATTACTTGTATGTTTTTTATTTTCGTCAAATCCGGTTTATGGACAAATGTAATATGTTTATCAAATCCTGTAAATACGACGGTGTTTATCGGATTCCCTTTTTTTTGCTGAATTTCGCAAATTTCCGCCGCTTTTTCAATTAGCAAAACTCGATTTTTTATATTGATTCGTTTTTCATAACAGAAAACCTGATCCTCCGTTGCAATAACTTCCACACTTTTTACAGGCCTTAAAAGTTCGGAATCTTTTCCTTCATGAACGACTTTGTGAACAGAATAGCCTTCATCGCCCACTTCTTTTAACAAATATTCTGAAAGAAAATATACAAAATGTTTCTTAGAGTCATCGATTTCATTTAAATGAACGACTCCTATTCTTTTATATTCTGCAGGAAATATCATATTTATAAAGACATATGTTATGAATAAAAAGTTATCTTTCTACATTCTTAAAAAACGTGAAAAACGGCGACCGTTTTTTTGAAAATTAAAAACAAATCCCGTTTTTTAGTGCCGCGCCCACAAAAAAACGGCCTTGGCCGTTTTTTTGTGAAAAGAATAAACCTTTTCTTCCGTTAAATTCTTAAAAAAGAATAAAACGAAAAAACAAAATTGAGCCACCGACACCAAAACCTTACGGGAAAAGAATAAAACGCGGCATCCATTTAAATTCTTAAAAAGAATAAAACGCAGCATCCGTTAAAATTCTTAAAAGTGCCGCGCCCCCAAAAATATTTCCAAGGCCGTTTTTTTGTGAAAAAAGAATAAACGCGGCACCCGTTAAATTCTTAGTGTCAATGATACGCCGTTGCATCCTTTGAATTCTTAGTGTACAATGATACGCCGTTACATCCTTTGAATTCTTAGTGTCAATGATACGCCGTTACATCCTTTAAATTCTTAGTGTCAATGATACGCCGTTGCAGCCTTTAAATTCTCGAAATGAATGAAATGCGGCAACCATTTAAATTCCAAAAAGAATAAAAAGGGGCGCCCTTTAAAATCTTTAAAAACACCGCCGCCTCACAAAAAACGGGGGCAGTCTTTTTTTAAAAAATCAAAAAGCAGGCAGTACATTTTTTTTAATAATAATGAAGCGCCGTAGCCTTTAAATTCTTAAAAAGAAAAAAGAAAAAAGAAAAATTAGAGTTAAAAAAGCGAAAAAAGTAAAAATAGAAAAGATAAAAATATAAAAGCAGAAAAATAAAAAAGATGTAATTTTTATCCAAAAATTAAAGAGGTTGAGAGGTTGTTGAAGAAAGATGTTAATCTTTCTTCAAATTACGGATAATCGTTTTTTCGGATAATCGTTTTTTTGACTCCAAGCTATAATAAGCATCTTAAGTATATAAAACTAATCTATTGTTAAATTATAATTTCGTTTACTATTAATTTGGCTATAATCTGGTTTTTGTTATTTTTAAAATTCGCATTCTTGTGACGCTTTTATTTTTTACGTTTAATTATTTCTTAGTTAGTTTTTGTATATGACGTTTTTGAAAATAAAAAAAATTGATATATTTTGCTATACTTTGAATACGTTTTTTTTTAATATGTTTTCCTTTGGAAAAAGTTGAAAAGTTTTATTCGGAAAGATTAAAATAGATAGATTAAAATAGATAGAAATTATTCCTTATAGAAAATCATTCAAACGATATTTTAGAAATTATAAAAATTATAAAAAATGTGTTTTTTATGTGTGCGGCATTTAAAATGATTAATTCTTCCGAATTGAAAAAAAAGATAGATGAAAACAACGATTTTGTTTTAATAGATGTTAGAAATAATTACGAATGTTTGTCAGGTCATATCCAAGGTGCAATTAATATTCCGCTCGATTCGATAATTTCAAATCCCGAATTGGAAGGAATAAAAAAAGACGATGTTTTGGTTCTTTATTGCAGAAGTGGAATGCGTTCCGCCGCCGCATCGGAAAAACTTGTAAACGCCGGCTACATAAATGTTTATTCAGCAGGCGGCATCGTAAATTGGCCTTACCCGTTATCAACAAAAACGGTTTAATGCTTGTTTAATTTAAATTTTTTATTTTTTTTATTTTTTTTGTATATTTTTTCTTCTGCTTCTAAATTTCGTTTTGTCTCTTTTTCGGTATCTCATTACGCTTTTTGATTCAATCGGTTTTTTTGTGTCTTTCTTTTCTTGTTTTTCTTGTGTTGCCGTTTGAGTTTGTGATTTTTTAGCTTCGTCTAATTCTCTTTTTGTTTTGTGTATATCTGATTTTTTAATTAACACGCCGTCTTTTGCAATGATTTTTCCGAGAACGGTTGACGTTTCGTCTATTTGAACCGCTTTTGCAGTTACGTCTCCTTCGATTCTGCAGTTTTCCGGAATAATTATTTTTTCGCTACAGTTTATAAATCCCGAAATAAATGTGTTTTCCGAAATTTTAACACTTTCTTTTGCTTTTATATTTCCGTAAACTTTGAGTCCCGGGCCCGATGAAAAAGATTTGCAATATATCGATAATTTGCAGTCAACGTTTTCTTCAAAGTTTGCGGTGTCTGAAACAATAATTGCATCTTCCGTAATTTTTGAGCCCTGCGGCACAATTAAAACGTTTTTTAAAATATCGGGATTCGTTTTGTCAATATTTCCGTTTGCGTTTCCGATTCCGCCGACTTTTTTATTTTTATCGTTTCCATCATTATCGTTTTCATCATCTTCAAAAAGTTCTTCCAAAACTTTGTCAATTTCTTCACTCGTTTTTCCAAGTCCTATTAAAGTTCTTATATACAAAAATAAAAACATAATCATGGGAATCGGATTTCTTACAACGAGCCAGCCTTTCGATTCAAATCCGCCGTTCAGTTTCACATCTTTTCCAATATCGAGATCCCCGAATACAACAAGTTTTCCGTCAATTGTTGTATATTCTCCGATATATGCATCGCTTTTCGATGTAACGTTCTTTTTAAAATGACACCATTTATCGGATCTAAAATCGTTTGAACAAGAAACTTCCCCGCTAACCGTTACGCTTTCTCCCGAAACAAAGTCCGAAACAGAAAATCCCGGCAACGACTCGACATAATTTCCCAAAATAACCATGCCGTCGTATTTTATTGTATCTCCGGAAATTATAGAATTGTCCGGTATGTTCAAATTATTCATAATGTTTTCGGGCATTTTAATCATCACTCGAGATTTTAATTATCTAACTATTCATTTATTTATTTGTTTATTTGTTTATTTGTTTATTTGTTTGTTTATTTAATTGTCATTTCTATTATAATAACGATACCTTGACAAATTATTTATTTGATGCATTATTATGTAATGTTTATGACATCTTTAATAGTTCTTTTAATAATTTATATAATTTTAAATATCGCCGCTTTTTTATTATTTGGATTTGACAAACTGAAATCGAAACTCGATTCTTGGCGAACTCCTGAAAAAACTTTAATAGGAATTTCCGCACTGGGTCCGTTTGGCGCATTTGCGGGCATGACGTTTTTCAGACACAAAACAAAAAAGCAACCGTTTCCTATTGTTGTCCCGTTATTTGTTTTGATCCATATCGTCTTGTTCGTTTCCCTTTCTTTCTTGGGTTTGATTTCTTTGGTTTGATAGAGTAAATTGTCTAAACAATTCTTAAATTAATCGAAAATATCTTCGATTCTTTTTTCATAGAGAGGAACCCCGTTTTTTGTAGGCGGTGTTACCCAATCTATAATTTTTTCAATTTTTTCTTCGGAGTCTGCTTCTATTTGTACAGAAACGGAACCCAGAGCTTCAACATCTGCCGGGAAGTTTACCCGTTTTGCGTAAGCCACTTGTTTATTCAAATAAAACTTTACTTTTTTCCGGTCATGCGACAAACCGTCGCTTAATGCGGAATATGCTGTATCGATTATTTCTTCTCTTCTTATATAGCTGTGAAACGCTCTTAACAAATATTGATTTCCGGAAACCGAAATATTTTCTGTAATCGTTTTACTTTTTCCATTTTCATTTTCGATGTTTCTTTTTTTGACTATTTCGTCAACATCGTTTTGAACTGTAATTTCGCAATCAGGAAATCTCGTTTCAAGTTCCTTTAAGTTAAGCGGATTTTTTATTTCATAGTTTTCAATTGCTTCTCTTCTGCCGACTTTATAATTTTGATCTATCATATTTCTAATACATATCGCAACTTTGTAAGGGTTTTCTGTAGGATAAACTTGTGCTTTAAATGTAACTTTTACCGTCAATTTCCCATCTCCTCAAAAAGTTCTCTTATAGTTTCATGAAACTCTTTTAAGTCGGAGCTGTTCGAAATAGTTATGTCTGCCGCATCAATTGCATCGGTCATTCCCCATCCCGATTCAAGATTGTCTCTTTTTTCCAATTCTTTTATTGTATCCATATCGTCGCTTCTTTTTCTTTTCAAAACTCTTTTAAATCTCTCTTCAATAGATGCGTCAATCGCAATAGAAACTAAAACGAAACCGTCACCCAAATGCTCTCTGAAATAGTTGACTTCGTCAATTCCGCGCACGCCGTCAATTACTATTATGTCTGATTTTCCCGAATAGATTTTTTCCTGAATTAAAGGAATGCATCGCTTGGCAATTGCATCCATCCCTTCCTTTTCTCTTAGTTCGTTTGCAATTTTTCCCCCGTCTGAAGGGTCGGCATTTCTTATCGCAACTTCTTTTCTGATTACATCGCCCATCGTAACTACGGGAATTCCCATACATCTTGCAACGTTTGACGCCTCCGTTTTTCCGGACGCGGGCATTCCTACAAATGCAATAATTTTCATCTATTTCCCTACTAATTATTCTGTTTTTATATATTTTTACATAATTTTTACATATTTTTTTATATAATTTTATATATTTTTTTTATATTTGTCTGTTTTTTACGTTTTTGTATATTTTTATACCTTTATTTTCCATCGGAAATAAAGGGGTGTATATACGCGCTTATATAAAATTGGAATATAAAATTGATTTTAATCATCTGTAAACGGAACCAAGTCGCATCCGCCGCATTTTGAGCACATGGTTTGCGATTCGTCAGGATTTAGTCCGTAATTTTCAAATATTTGTTTTTGTTGTTTATACAGTTTTAAAAGCCTTTTTTCATCAGGTCTTTTCATATAGCAATCGTTAATTCTGAGCGGATTTTCGGAAACGGGTCTCAATTCTGTTATAATTCCTTCTTTTGCAAGCAATTCTACAGTTTCCGTAATTTCTTCGTCCGTTTCTCCGAGTCCTATAATTAAATTTGAATATACTTTTCCTTTGCCGAAAACTTTAACTGCTCCTCTTAATTCATTAATTAAATCGTCATAGGAAAGTCCCGGGCATACTTGATTGAATATTTCTTCTGTTGCCGCTTCTACATTATATTTTACTTCCGATACGTTTGCATCTTTTAATATTTTACTGCAACCGTCAAATACGTAAATCGAAACACCTATCGGCACACCGTATTTTAGTAATTCGGGGATTACTTCCAAAACTCTTTCACATTCTTTTTCAGGAGTTTCCGGAACACCGGACGTAATGGAAATAGCTTCAAACGGGCCGAGATTCCATGCGTTTTCAACAATTTTCAATATTTCTTCTTTTGTTTTTGTGCGGCCTTTTCGCAACGGGACGGAACAATATTTACAATTAAACTTGCACCCTTCTGATATATTTATATAAGCCTGTTTCGGACAATGAGCAAGCGGAGTCTCAATGTTTCCTGTCACAACAGTTTTCCCGTTTTCTTCTATTACCCAATTGTCGTTTTCAGGATTTAAAGGTTTAATACGAAACGGCGAATTTTCGTCAATTGTAAGGCATACTCTTTTCCCGTTCGATGAAAAAAAGACGGTTCCCGTGCCGCCGGCACTCGGGCCTGCCGTTGATCTTGTCGTTTTCGGGATATATTTCGGGTCAATTCCGACAGTACCTCTCGCTAAAAGATACGCTTTTTTCTCGAGAGTCATCGGAACAGATTCATTCTTTAAAGACATCTAACCACTTTTTTACTATTCTTTGGAAATATTATAATAGTTTTTGTTACGTTATACAAGTATCTACTTTACAAGTATTTACTTTTAAACGTTTTTAAACAAATAAATATAAGGTTTATATATAAAGTCTGTGTATTTTTTGTCTTAATTTTAATATTTCGAGTGAACATTTATGGATATTTACGATAAAATTATCGATTTGGCAAAAAGAAGAGGTTTTTTGTGGAATTCTTTTGAACTTTACGGCGGTGCCGCCGGTTTCTTTGATTACGGCCCGAACGGTTGCAGCGTAAAGAGAAATATAGAAAATACGTGGCGCGACTACTATATCAGAAAAGAAGGCTATTTTGAAATAGAAGCGCCGACTGTAGGAATTGAAGATGTTTATATTGCATCGGGGCATGTAGGCGGTTTTTCGGATCCGCTTTGTGAATGTGTTGAATGCCATTCCGATTTCAGAGCCGACCATCTGCTTGAAGCGGCAGGTTTTGAAAATGCGGGCGCATTTTCTTTAAAAGAAATCGATGAAAAGATAGAAAAAAACAATATTGTCTGTTCGGAATGCGGAGGAAAGCTTGGGACAGCATACGATTTTAATTTGATGTTTAAAACAAAAATAGGCCCGGGAGGCGGTCGCCAAGGTTATATGAGGCCCGAGACGGCTCAAGGTATGTTTATTGATTTTGACCGCCTTTTAATACACAACCGGGACAAACTTCCGTTTGGAGCATGCCAAATCGGCAAATCTTACAGAAACGAAATATCGCCGCGGCAGGGTGTTTTAAGGCTCCGTGAATTTACGCAAGCCGAATGCGAAATATTTGTAGACCCGGAAGAAAAAACACACCCTGAATTCTCAAAATATGAAAACGTCACGCTTTTACTGTATCCTAGAGATGAGCAAGAAAATGAAGGAAATCCCATTGAAATGACTGTTAAAGAGGCGGTAGACTCGGGAATTATTGCTCATGAATTTTTAGGTTATTATGTAGCTTTGACATACGATTTTCTTACAGAAATCGGAATCGATAAAAGTAAACTCAGGTTCAGACAGCATTTAAGAGATGAAATGGCGCACTACGCGGTTGACTGTTGGGACGCCGAAATTTTAACGGAAAGATTCGGTTGGGTCGAAGCGGTAGGAATTGCCGACAGAACCGATTACGATTTGAAAGCTCACTCCGCCCAAAGCAAAACGGAACTTTCAGTCTATGTTGAATTTCCTGAACCCGTTTTTGAAAAACGGTTTACAGTTAGACCCGATATGGCAAAATTGGGTCCCTTATTTAAAGGAAAAGCAAAACAAATCGGGGATTTATTAAAATACATGTCTGAAAGCGAATTGCTCGAATATGAAAACAAAGAAACTGCCACGTACGATTTAAAAATTGAAAACGAATTATACAAAGTCCCTTCAAATTTGGTTTCGTTTGGCGAAGAAACGATTAAACTAAGCGGCAAAACAATCGTTCCGCACGTAATTGAACCGTCGTACGGAATTGACAGAATAACTTATTGTGTTTTGGAACATGCTTTTTATGAAGAAACTTTGGAATCTTCGGAAACTTCAGAAAGCTCGGAAATTTCAGATACTTCTGAAAAATCGGAGAAAGAATCAGAAGAAGACGAAACAAGAACCGTTCTTCGTTTAAAAAATAAAATCGCTCCGTTTAGTGTGGCAGTTTTGCCTTTAATCGGAAAACCCGAATTACTCAAAATCTCAAAACAAATATTTGAATCACTCGTCGATTCCGGACTCAACGTTTATTACGACGACACAGGAACTATCGGAAAAAGATACAGACGAAACGACGAAATCGGAATTCCATATTCCGTTACAATAGATTTTGAAACAATAGACGAAAATACGGTAACGATAAGAGACAGAGATTCAATGAAACAAATAAGAGCGGGTGCTCAAACTCTGCCCGAAAAAATAAAAGAAATGATTAAAACGGAATATAAAATAGAATAATAAAAACGGAATATAAAATAAATTCTAAAAAATAATAGTTCATAAACAACATTTTATAAAATGGATTTCGGAGAAATCCATTTTATCAATTGTTTTTAGGTCCATTAGTTATTATTTCTTTTTTAATTATTCTTTCTTTTTAACTCTTTCTCCTTTTTATCAGATATACGGCAACAAGAGAGCCTGTTATTCCGGCTAAGGCAGAGTATCCGGGCAATTTTGTTCCTGAAGATTTGTTGTCATCTTCGTCTTTTTTGTCTCTGGTTTCTGTTTCATTTACAACGTTTTTTTCTATATCGGTTGTAGGTTCCGGTTCAGGTTTCGGTAATTTTATTCTTCTGACTATTTTTTGTACTACAGAATTTTTATCGGTCGTTCCTGCAACGATTCCGGTGGATGTCAAATATGAATCGTTTCTTATGACTACTATTTCCGATGCGTTTTCTCCGGTTGAAATTTTGTCGTCTGTTTGTGAGAAATTAGCTCCTCTTGTGTTGTTTATGTGGTTTTTTCCGTGACTCTTAACGTATCCGTTTTTTGTATAAACGTCTAAATTGCTCTTGTCTTCATTATTTATAATGACACATTCTTTTAATTCTGCTTTAGTTCCGTCTCCAACGAATATTCCGCCGCCACCGTTTTCAGCACCGCTTCTCCCTTCTGCTTTGTTATCTATAATTACGGTTTCTTCCATATACAAATTTCCGTCAGGGTAAATTGCGATAGCTCCTCCCGTTTCTTTTGCACGGTTTTTGTAGTATACGGATTTTTCCAAAAGCGCTTTTCCGCTCACATAAACCGCTCCTCCGTATCTGGCATAATTTTCTCCGAAGCTTGAGTCTTTAATATTTACAAAACACCCTTTGTCACAAAATACGGCACCGCCGTTTCCGGCTCCGAACGCATAGTCTTTTTCAAGCCTTGCTTCATTTTTCTCAAAAACAGATTCTTTTATTTCTATTTTGCAGTTTTTTTCGCAACAAATCGCTCCTCCAAATGGGGTTTCGTCTTTTCCTGCAATTGCTTTATTTTCTCTGAAATAACAATTCGAAAATGAACAATTTCCGATTGTATAAACCGCTCCTCCTCTTACAGCATTATTTTTTTCAAACGTTGATTTTTTAAATTCGACCTCGGCTTTCTCGTCGACAAAAACAGATCCCGCTCTATCGGCTGTTCCTATTATTTCTGAAAAATAACTGTTTTCAAAATCGGCGTCACCGCTTTTTATGTATGCGGAAGGCGCCGTTTTTGCTGTGTTTCTTTCAAATACGGAATTTTCAATTTCAATTTCAGAATTTTCAGAGTAAAGTGCTCCCGCATTTATGTCCATTCTGTCTCCTTCGATGAAATTCCATCCAATGTAGCAGTTTTTAATTTCGACCTCGGAATTCAATATATATACGGCAGGTCCCAACGGACTTCTGTTTCTCGTAAACTCGCAATTTTTAACTTCTCCTGAAGCATTTTCAAAGCTTAAAGCGCCTCCGGGTTTGTCATAAACGGTAGCTCCTTGAAACTTTATTGAATCTAAAGTAACGTCGGAGTCGCGAACTTTCAAAAGTCTCATCTCAGGCGTAATCGATGAAGTATTTCTTTTTATTATCGTCTTTCCTGTATTCGATTTTATCGTGATGTCTTTCTTTATTTCGATTTCTCCTCTGTTTAGGGAAATTTCTGATACATTAAGAATTATAGTGTCTCCGTCATTTGAATTTTCAACAGCTTGCCTAAGCGTTATGTTTGATTGGTTGGTAACAGATTCTTTCGGGTCGGAATCTCCTTCGTAGTTTACAATCCATTCTTTTCCGTAAACAGAGCCTGCCGCAGCTATTATTATAAATGCGGCAAGAACTGTTATAATAAATATTTTCATATTTTTTCTGCCATTTATTTTCACATAAATCCCTTACGGTCTCTATACAGTTTTAAAATTTAGTAAATAGATAATTTTTATAAAAAAATAATATATCATATTTTGTTTTCATAATATTAATTTCTTACTATAACATAATATCATAATAACCGAAAAGTTTAAATACTATGTATACTAACTAAAGGTTAGTCTAATTTGTGAATTAGACGGATTAATGACGGAGGTGATTTAATTCAGGAAATTGATGCGTCATATATGCTCGATTTATTAGGAAACGAGAATCGTCGAAGGATTATCGAACTTCTTTCGGACAGACCTTGTTATGTCACAGAAATTTCCGAATCTCTCGGTATTGCGCCCAAAGCTGTAATCGATCATTTGAATTTGCTTGAAGAAGCGGGCGTTGTCAGTTCGTCATTTGCAAAAGGTAAGCGGAAATATTACAATATAATTTACGGGATGCATCTCGAAATTGCAATATCTCCTTACACATACAAAGTTGATATAAGTAAAATTGAAAACGTCTTTGAAAAACCGTTTGAACGGTCCGACAAAATTCTGTCCGACAGAAATCAGGAGGAAATGTGTGAAACAGAACATATTAACAGAATGAAATTGATTTGCGAAGATCTCGAAATAATAAAACAGGACCAATTACAATTAGTACGACTGCAAAAAGATTTGTGTTCCAAAACCGATTACCTAATACACGAATTTTTAAAATCGGCTGTGAGCATAACAGATGATGATTTGGAAACGGACGTTTTGTTTCGAATTTTAAAAGATCATCTAAGCGATACAATGCTTTGTGACAGAACAGGCGAAGACATTGAATCGATTAACAAAATACTTGGAAAATTTGAAGAGAAAGGAATTTTAGATAATTATCAAAACAGTAAAAACAAATTTTGGCACATAAAAAAATCAACAAACTATAATTAAAAAATCAAATTAAGTTAAATTAAAGTCAATAAAATTAAAATTTAAATTAAATTAAAAGGTGATATATATGAATACAGAATCCGCAACAGTTTATATTGGAAGATCATATGGTATCAATGTAGAAGACGGTGTTGCAAAATTGCATCCTGAAATGATGAACTATTTAGGGATTAAAACAGGTGACACAATAGAAATACAAGGTGAAAAAACCGGTTACGCACGTGTAAAACCGATGGATATTCAAGATATGCAATTTTCATCATCGGATACTTTTGACAGTTTTTTTGACAACTTCTTTACAACGAGAGGTTTTTCTCAAAATCAAAACCGTCCAAACACCAGGTATAACATTCTTGTAAATTCCAATTTAAGAGATGCAATTGGGGCGTACATAGGTCAAGGCGTCACTATTAAGAAAGTGGATGCAAAACCTGCAAAAACAGTCAGGTTAACTGCGAAAGTTCCGATCAGAATTACAGTTCCTCTTGATTCTTTTGAACAGATTTTAAAAGAACGCTTTTTTGGGTCTGTAGTTAATTCCGGGTCGGTTTTAAATTACTCTCTTTCAAGAGGTTTTTCAAAAGCTTTCTCCATTCCGTTTTTAATCTCAAAGACGGACTCAACGGGTCCTTTGATTATTAATAATGAAACGAAACTGGTACTTGAGCGGGAAAATATTGAAGTAGTTTCGGAAAGCGCTGACGGAAGACACAGTCCTTCCGAAGTTTCATCAGGTGACGATAAAAGCGGTTCGGATATTATAAGATATGAAGATATAGGCGGCCTTAACAGAGAATTGGATGAAATTCGTGAAGTTGTAGAGTTGCCTTTAACTCACCCTGAGCTTTTTGAAAAAGTCGGTGTCGAGCCGCCGAAAGGAATTTTGCTGTACGGTCCTCCGGGAACCGGTAAAACGCTTATTGCAAAGGCAATTGCAAACGAAACTAAGTCAAAATTCATACCGATCAGCGGGCCTGAAATCGTTTCAAAATATTACGGTGAAAGTGAACAACAGCTTCGCGAAAAATTCGAAGAAGCTGAAAGGGACGCGCCCGCAATCATTTTCATTGACGAAATCGACTCAATCGCTCCTAAAAGAAGCGAAACTCAAGGTGAAACGGAACGACGTATTGTCGCTCAGCTTTTGACTTTGATGGACGGAATGAAATCAAGAGGCAGAGTCGTTGTAATTGCAACAACCAACCGCCCCGATTCAATCGATGAAGCGCTAAGAAGAGGCGGCAGATTTGACAGAGAAATCGAAATCGGCGTTCCTGATAAAGAAGGAAGACTCCAAATTCTAAAAATCCACACAAAAAACATGCCTTTGGCACTTGAAGAATCCGGCACAGGAAATCCGGAATTATCAGAAACATCGAAATCATCGGAAACATCAGAAACCGAAAATTTCGAAAATTCCGGCGGTTCCGAAAAGTTTGAAGATTCTGAAAAATCGGCAACGTCCGGCGATTCCGGAAAGTCTGTGGATTCTGAGAAGTCTGACGACTCTGAAAATTCCGGCGATTCTGAAAACTCTAAAGTGTCCGAAAAACCGGAAATTACGATCTCCGACATTGAAGACAGAATGAATATTCACAAATCCGATGCGGTCGATTTGGATTTACTGGCTGAAAAGACACACGGATTTGTAGGATCCGATCTGTCTTCTTTGTGTAAAGAGGCCGCAATGAATTCGATTAGGAGATTAATTCCTGTAATCGGAAAAGATTCGGCTCCGATTCCTGAAGAGGTTGTAAACAAATTAAAAGTCACAAGAGAAGACTTTGAAAAGGCGTTTGAAAACATGGAACCGTCCGCAATGCGTGAAGCGTATGTTGAAGTTCCCAATGTCAAATGGTCCGATGTCGGCGGTCTTGGAAGTGAGAAACAAGAGCTTATTGAAGCGGTCGAATGGCCTTTAAAGTATCCCGATGCGTTTCGTGCAATCGGTATTACTCCTCCGAAAGGAATATTGTTGTACGGTCCTCCGGGAACCGGTAAAACACTTTTGGCAAAAGCCGTTGCATCTGAAAGCGGTGCAAACTTTATAAGCATAAAAGGTCCTGAACTTTTCAACAAATATGTAGGTGAAACCGAGAAAAACATTCGTGCAGTATTCAAACGTGCGAAACAAGCGGCACCAACAGTTATATTCTTCGACGAAATCGATGCGATTGCATCGGTTAGAACAGGAAGTTCAACAAATCCTGTCCAAGAAAATGCTGTAAGTCAGATATTAACAGAACTTGACGGAGTCGAAGAGTTGAAAAACGTAGTCGTAATTGCGTCTACAAACAGGCCCGATATTATAGACCCTGCTCTTTTGAGACCTGGAAGATTTGACAGGCTTGTTTATGTAAAACCGCCTACAAAAGAAGGCAGAATAGAAATATTCAAAGTACATCTCAAAGACAAAAAGCTCTCTTCAAACGTCAACATTGAAAAATTGGCAGAAGAAACCGAAGGATATGTCGGTGCGGACATCGAAGCAATTTGTAAAGAAGCCGCAATGCTTGCAATGCGAGATCTTATAAAACCAGGTTCCTCAAGAGAAGACGTATACGAAAATGTCAAATACGTTTTGCTCACAAACGACCACTTCAAAAGAGCTCTCAAGAAAGTAAAACCAACATCGTCAAGGTCTTCAATGAATCCTTACGCAAATGCGTCCGAACTCTTCGCAAAAGGACACGGCCAGGAAGAAATGAATGAAAGCGACGATTATAAAAACTATGTCTGAAAAAAGAAACAGGCTCCGACGGAGCCTGTTTTTAAAATCGGGCTTTGCCCGATTTTAAAAACAGAAACCCAAAAGAACCATTTTAAAAAATAAAAAAACCCTAAAAAACATTTTAAAAAATAAAAAAGCCAAAAAAACAATTTTTAAAAATAAGAAAATTCCAAAATAAGAATTTTTAAAAATAAAAAATTCCCAAAGAAACAATTTTAAAAAATAAAAAATTCCCAAAGAAACAATTTTAAAAAATAAAAAATTCCCAAAGAAACAATTTTAAAAAATAAAAAATTCC
>JAAYST010000054.1 GCA_012518265.1 Candidatus Methanofrustulum fimipullorum
AATAACTGAACAGAAACATATTTTAAAAATAACTGAACAGAAACATATTTTAAAAATAACTGAACAGAAACATATTTTAAAAATAACTGAACAGAAACGTATCAGTAAATTTATAACAGAAATAATAAAATGTATCGAAGTGTATCAGTAAATTTGTAATACAGTATAAATACAGTATAAATACAGTATAAATACAGTATAAAGTAAATCCATTACTTTTTTAAATTATTATACATTTAAATTATTATACATTTTATACTATTTATAGTATAATTTACATTATTAATCATTACATTCATTACTTTATTAATTATTATTTTTATTATTACTTTATTATCAGTTTCCTATTTCGGAGTTGAAATTATGGTCAAAATAACTGAAACCGTATTGCGTGATGCCCATCAATCTCTTATTGCAACTCGTATGCGTACAGAAGATATGTTGGATATTGTAGAAAAGTTGGACGATGTAGGATATTATTCGATGGAGATTTGGGGCGGTGCCACATTTGACAGTTGCATTCGTTATTTAAACGAAGATCCGTGGCTTCGCTTAAGAGACATCAAATCAAGGATGAAAAAAACACCTGCTCAAATGCTTTTGAGAGGTCAAAACTTGGTTGGATATCGTCATTATCCAGACGACATAGTAGAAAAGTTCGTGACAAAATCGTTTGAAAACGGAATCGATATTTTTAGAATTTTTGATGCCGTAAACGATCTGAGAAACATGAAAACATCTGTAGAGACGGCAAAGAAATTGGGTGCACACGTTCAGGGTACTTTATCATATACGATAAGTCCCGTTCATACGCCCGAGACGTTTATAAATTTGGCAAAAGAACTTGCTGAAATGGATTGTGACTCCATTTGTATAAAGGATATGGCCGGTTTATTGACACCTTCGGCTGTAACAGAAATTGTCAAAGGAATTAAAAAAGAAGTGTCAATTCCGGTCGACGTTCACTCACATTGTACATCCGGACTTGCACCGATTACTTATTTTGCAGCAGTAGAAGCCGGAGCCGATATTATAGATACGGCAATTTCACCTTTCGGTTGGGGAACTTCTCAGCCGCCTACGGAATCAATGGTTGCGGCATTTACAAATACGCCTTATGATACCGGAATCGATTTAAATTCTTTTAGAGATATCACAAAATATTTCAAAGATTTGAAAGTTAAATACGGCTGTTTGTGCGATCCGATTTCAGAGACGATAGATACAGATGTATTAATTTATCAAGTTCCGGGCGGAATGCTTTCAAACCTTGTTTCACAATTAAAAGAGCAAAACGCACTTGACAAATATGAAGACGTTTTAAAAGAAATGCCTAAAGTGCGCGAAGAAATGGGCTACCCTCCGTTAGTTACTCCGACAAGTCAAATCGTTGGAACCCAAGCAGTTATAAATGTAATTATGGGGGAGCGCTACAAAGTAATACCAAAAGAAGTAAAAGATTATGTCAGAGGCCTTTACGGAAAATCGCCCGCTCCTATTAAAGCGGAAATAATTGCAAAAGTAATTGAAGGCGAAAGACCGATTACGGTTCGTCCGGCCGATTTGCTCAAACCTGAATTTGAGACGAGGAAAAAAGAAGCGGAAAATTTAGGAATTGCAAAATCTGAAGAAGATATATTAACTTACGCTCTTTATCCCACAATCGCTCCTAAATTCTTAAAAGGAGAAGCTCAAGCGGAAGAATTGGCACCGCCTATGACGAATAACATATATGTAGGTGCAGGAGATTCTATCCCGACCGACTTTGAAGTAGTCGTAAACGGTGAGACATATGATGTAATGGTTCACCCGAAAGGAATGTCGATTGAACCAGCAAGCCAAAGCGCGCAAAGTTCGGGTTCGAATAACAAAGGAACCAATAAAGATACGCCCGGTGCAGTTTTATCTTCTATGCAGGGAATGGTTATTTCCATAAAAGTTTCAATAGGTCAAGCCGTAAAAGAAGGCGACCAAATTTGTGTACTTGAAGCAATGAAAATGGAAAATGCAATAACCGCTCCTTGGGACGGAAAAGTAAAACAGATTTTGGTAAACGAAGGCGATTCCGTATCAAACGAAGACGTTTTGATGATTATAAAGTAAAGCAATCCTTTTAATTAATTTTTTTAATTAATCTTTTTAATCTTTTTAAAGTAATCTTTTCGGAGAATTAATTATGTTTAAAAAAATTCTCGTTGCAAACAGAGGAGAAATTGCAATTCGTGTAATGCGTGCATGTCGCGAGATGGATATTAAATCGGTAGCGGTTTTCTCGGATGCCGATAAAAAAGCTTTATTTGCAATGTATGCGGACGAAGCGTGTCCTATCGGACCTCCGCCTGTAAGTCAAAGTTATTTAAACGGCGAAAAAATAATAAATGTTGCAAAAGAGACGGGCTGTGAAGCAATTCACCCGGGCTACGGATTTTTATCTGAAAATCACGAGTTTGCAAAACGATGTGAAGAAGAAGGAATCGTTTTTATCGGACCGTCAAGTTATGTAATCAAATTTTTGGGAAGTAAAATCGAGTCCCGAAAAATAGCAAAAAAAGAAGGAATTCCGACACTTCCCGGATCGGAAACCGCAATTACCGATGTAAATGAAGCAATAGAAATAGCTGATGAAATCGGTTATCCCGTTTTAATCAAAGCTTCCGCCGGAGGCGGCGGTATCGGAATGCGCGTTGTAAATACAAAAGAAGAATTCGAAGATGCGCTTATTACCACTCAAAGAATTGCAAAATCAGCATTTGGAGACCCGTCGGTTTTTATTGAGAAATACATTTTAAAGCCGCGTCACATAGAAATGCAAATTCTTGCTGACAAAAAAGGAAATACTTGTTATATTTCAGACAGAGAATGTTCAATTCAACGTCGTCATCAAAAATTGGTTGAAGAAGCGCCTTCTCCTATTATGACTCCTGAATTGAGGAAAAAAATGGGAGAAGATTCCGTAAAAATTGCAAAAGCAATCGGATATGAAAATGCAGGTACCGTTGAATATATTTTCTCAGGCGGAGAATATTATTTTTTGGAAGTAAATACAAGGCTTCAAGTAGAACACGGAATTTCGGAAATTATATCCGGAATAGATATTGTAAAAGAACAAATTCGAATTGCTGCCGGTCATGATTTAAGTTTCAAACAGGAAGATATAAAAATCAGAGGGCACGCAATCGAATGCCGTATAAATGCAGAAGATCCGTTAAATGATTTTGCACCGTCTCCCGGTCGAATTAAACGATACAGATCGTCAGGCGGACCCGGAATCAGAGTAGACAGCGGTGTTCATACAGGCTATACAATTTCTCCTTTTTATGATTCAATGGTTTCAAAATTATGTTCGTACGGTGCAAATCGAGAAGAAGCGATCGTTCGAATGAAACGCGCACTTTACGAATATGTAATTATAGGAGTTACTACAAATATTCCGTTTCATAAAGCGATAATGGAAAATGAACAGTTTATTAAAGGAAATCTTTCTACATCATTCATTGATGACAACAATATTATAAATGAAATGAAATATATAATTGAAAGAGATTCCAAAAAAGGAGCAACCCTTGCGTCCGCTCTCGAAAGTAACGAGCCGGTAATAGCGGCAATAACGGCCGCAGTAGACGAGTACATCCGTTTGTCAAAGGGCGATTCCAAGAAATAACAGTTTTTTTGTTTTTAACAAATGTTTTAAGACTTATACGATGTAGAATAATTTTCTTAAAGAGTAAAGAGGTTATATATGTCAAATTCTGAACCCAAAAATTTGTGTCCTGAAGATATTTCGAAAGGACTTAAAACAGGTCTTTTCGGCAAAAAAATAATTTATTATGAAAAAGCAGGATCTTCAAACGATATTGCGAAAAGTATTGCCGAAGAATCGGAGGAAGGAACGATAGTAGTAGTTGAAGAACAAACCGGAGGCAGAGGAAGACTCGGGCGTTCATGGTCTTCACCTAAAGGCGGAATTTCCTTTTCAATTATATTAAAACCGAGAACGGCATTAAGTCTCGCATCCAGATTAACTCTTACAATGGGTTTATGCGTTGCAAATACGATTCGTTCATACGGAATTGATGCAAGAATTAAATGGCCGAACGATGTTTTAATTTACGGAAACAAAGTTTCCGGAATTCTAACCGAGCTTGAAGCCGAAAAAAATATTGTTAAATTTGCAATAATCGGAATCGGAATTAATGTAAATATCGATTTGGAAGATATTCCGGAAGAATTGCGCGAAAATACAACAACCATTCGAAGCCATCTCGGTCACGACATCGATCGTGTAGAGTTCATTCAAAAGTTATTGTATGAAATGGAGCAAAATTATATTTTATTGAAAACACAGCCGTTTTATGAAATATTAAGCGAAATTGTTGCACTTTCGGATACAGTTGGCAGAAATGTAAAAATAATTACGCCAAACCGTATTATTGAAGGAAAAGCAATAGGAATTAGTCGTTCCGGTGCATTAATACTTCAAAAACCGAACGGATCGGTAGAAGAAATAATTTCGGGAAGATGTATTTATTCTTGATTTAAAGTTATAGTTCAAATTTATAAATTAAAATTCAAATTTATAAATTTGAATTTATATATAATTTTAAAATTTTTAAATAATTTTATAAAATTTAATTTTAAACGGCAAATATATTTATAAAAATCACATAAAATCACTAAATCTCTTTTGTATTATTCCGTTTTCTACTTCATACCCGTTTTCATACTCATTTTCATAATCTTTTTCATTTTCATATTCTTTTTCATCTTGTTCGTCATTTCTTTTTATTCTTTTCATTCTATTTTTTGCTACATTTTTTGTAACACTTTTTGTAACATTTCTTGTTACACTTTTTGTTGTGTTTCTCGTTACACTTTTTGTTACGTTTTTCATTCCTCTGTCAAATATTGTAGTATAATTTTTTGATCCCGTATTTTTTCTTAACGAATACATTACTTTTTCGGTTGTTCTTTTTCCTATCAATCCCGCTATTTTTTCCGGGTTTCCTGCCAATAAATCTTCTTTTGACGAATAACCCGCATTGTAAAGTTTTCGGGCTCTAACACGTCCTATATTTTTTATTTTCAATAAAGAGAGCAATTGTGTGCTTGCACCGTATTTTAATCGTATTTGAATATCGTTTAATCGCTTTGCAATCGGACTTCCTAAAAGAGTTGCAAGTCTTGTGGCCGCTCCCGCTATCCATTCCGCATTTTCGCTCAAAGTGCGGATATCACCGTCACCTACATCATATCTTTCCAATATTTCTTTTTCCGGAACTTCTGAAATCCAATCGGAAAGAAGCATTGCAGTTTTTACTTCAGACAAAAACCATTCATAATCGCCTTTATTTTTAAAATCGGGTTTTATTAAAAAAATGTCCGATTCCTGTTGTATAAAATTTTGAACACGTTCATAATCAGCATTTCTCATATACAAATTTCTTATATCGGGAGTTGAACAAATAACATGAAGAATTCCGATATCTGTTACGTTTTTTATTTCGTTTTCATCTTTTCCGTAAAAAGGGTCAATAAGGTTTTTTATAATAATCGATGCGGTCATCGGGTCTATATACAATTTGGATACGAGATATCCGATATTTGTCGGAAATATGTTTTTTTCCGTTTTTTCATATCCTGATTCAAAATCTGTTTCAAAATCAGTTTTTGATTCTGATTCATATTTAAAATCCGATTCAAAATCTGCTTCTGATTCAAATTCAAAATCCGATTCCAATTCGGATTTGGAGGGATAAGAATAAGTTTCTTCTTTTTCATAAATTTTATATAATAAATCTGCTCTCGTAAATCCGATATCTTGCGCCCCTGTTTCTTTTACCGTGTATTCTTTTTCCGCTATATTATCCTTTTTAGTATCCTTTATAGTATCCTTTTTAGAATTTTTGTTATTTTTTCTTTCGTTTATGCCGCTGTTTTTTCTATCATTTCTAATGCTGTTTTTGTTGTTTTTGTCTTCATTTTCGTCTTTTATATAAATCATGTCGTTTTCTATTAAAAAATCAAGACATTTGTTTATAATCGTGTTTAGAGCAATTGTGCTTATCATACCTTCTTGGTATGCAAAAAAAGTGCCTTTAAAAAACTTTAAAAGCTCTTCTTTGTTTTGTGCAAAGCCGTTTGAAACTGTTGCCAAAATGTGAGTCCTCAAAGCAGTTTCAGTTGCCAACTTTGAAGTAATGTTTTCCGATTTTGCATTTATGTATTGCTTTTTTAAATATTCGACTTCTTCATCATTTGCAGCAAGCAAAACGGACTCGCCGTAAGGATCCAAATGAGGTCTTCCCGCTCTTCCGGCCATTTGTTTATAATCTAAAACGGGAATCGGAGCCATTCCGAAATTTGCTTCGTATCGTTTGTATTTTCTAATAATTACGCGCCTTGCAGGCAAGTTGAGTCCGGCCGCCAATGTCGGTGTTGCAACTATTACTTTTATATAACCTCTTAAAAATCCCTGCTCAACATATTCTCTTTGAAAACTGCTAAGGCCCGCATGATGAAATGCCGTTCCCGACTTTATGCACGACGCAAGATTTGTCGAAAGTTCGGTGTCACTTTGTTCTGTGATTTCAAATGCGATTTCGTTTAGCATAAAAGAGTCTTCATTTGATATTTCTCTTTTAACATAAGGTGCCATTTTATTGCAAAAAGACATCGTATTTCTTCGACTGCTGTCAAAAACTAAACATTGACCCCCTTCTTTTATAATATCAACAGCAAGAATTGTAGCATCTTCGTAATCTTTTTTCGGAATTTTTATCGACATATCTATTTCTTTCGTTTCGCCCTTAAACAGAATTTTATTTTCTCTAAAAATTCCTTCTTTAAGTTTTGTAGGTCTCCACTCGCTTTTAACGAGTTTTGCATCAAGCCAGGACGCAACTTCTTTTGCGTTTCCGACAGTTGCGGAAAGCGCTACAATATGAATATCGGGGTTTAATTTTCTAAGTTTTGTAATTACGATTTCGAGCGTCGGTCCTCTGTCGGCCGAATCGAGCAAATGTATTTCATCTATTACAACAACGCTTATTTTAGAAAGCCAGGTCGTTTCATTTCGAAACAGCGAGTCTACTTTTTCAGAAGTTGCAACTATCCAGTCGTGTACGCCTAAATGCTCATCCGAATTTTCAAAATCTCCTGTAGATATTCCGACACTAATTCCGTACTTTTCAAACATCGAAAAACGTCTGAATTTTTCAGAGGCCAAAGCTCTCAACGGCACGATATATAACGATTTTTTAACTGATTCAAATCCTTTAATCATTGAAAGTTCGGCCAAAAGCGTTTTTCCCGAAGCGGTAGGAATTGCCGCCAATATATTTTTTCTCTTCAAAAGCCCTTCATTTACGGCTTTTGCTTGCGGCGGGTACAACTCACGAATCCCCGACTCCGTATAAAAGTCTTTAAATTCATCGGGAATATCTAAACTCGAAATTAACATATTATCATTTCTAAATACTTGTTTTTTAAATATATCGATTTTGTAAACGAAGTGAAAATATTGAAATATTATTTTTCTGTTGTCTCAAAGTCGGTTTCGTAATGTATTATCGTGATGCATTGACTTGTAAGAAGAGATTTTTCGCCAAGTGATATTTTTTTGATATCGTATTCTTTTTCGTAATTTTTTAGAATTTCGAAATCCTCTTCCAAAATCCCTTGATTGTCTCCTAAAATATAAACCGGATTTTCAAAAATATTCGGGTTTTTATTTATTGCTTCTCTAATGTTTTGACCGTTTTCGTCCATCAATATTATATTTCTGTTTTCTTTAGAAAATTCTCTAATTAACGTTTCAAGCGTTCCCGTTCTTACATAAACTCCCGGCGTTGATTCTTTTTCAATATCGTTTTCCGGCAACAACAGCGCTTTTTGTATTAGAGAGCCTGCGCTTCTTTCATCAGGATTTAAATATCTTAAATATTCTCCCGAAAATCTTACGATTTTCGGATTACTCGGCGGTCCTTTTAAAACAATATGCACATTTACATCTCTTCTCATACCGAAAGAAACAAAAAGAGAAGCCGTAATGCAACGACACATAACATCCATTCTGCCGGCGGATCCGCACAAATCGTTTAACGATATTTTTCCGCCCGTAACCGCTTTATTTCCGATAATTATAAAATCTTTCATGCAATCTAAATATACATTATATGATATAAAAGTAAGTCGCTGTTACAATTACTTTGTTCTTTCATTTTATCACTATTATTAAATAATTGTACTACTTTGTTTTATAGGTGATTTTTTTTGAGTCGGAAAAACACGGTTCGTAATATTTTACGTGAAACATTTTCTGCTTTAGGAGTGGTAAAAGATTCCGATAAGCCGGATGATTCGGAAAATATTTCTAAAGATGAGTTAACAAAAAAAGGTTCAAAAACGGTAAATTCCTCAAAAACAAAAAAAGAAATTGTTAAATCGGATAAGGAAGAAAAAAAAATTATATTTCCGTCAAACATGTCAAAAGTAGACAGCGTTCGTTATTATGTTTATGTATCACATTTGGTTCCAGCTAAAAAAAGAGGACAAAAAACAGTTACTGTACGCGCAAGCGACGTTCGTAGTTCTTTAGGGTTTAACGATATTCCCACTATTTGTTCCGCTTTAAAAACAAGAATTGATAAACTCTACGATGTTAAAATTTTGTCGGTAAATCCAAGTGAAGGAAACCGCGTTTCAACGACAGTACAATATGATTTGGAAAACTTATATATGCCCGACGGAAATATCGGAAAATTTAGTGAAGAGGGAGAATATAATTTAAATGTAACGAAAAGAACGACAAAAGAAGTAACTCCCAAGTCGACCGCTTCCAAGTCTACGGCTTCCAAGTCTACATCTTCCAAGTCAACTGCTTCCAAGTCTGCCGCTTCCAAGTCTACAGCTTCCACGTCCGCATCTTCTAAGTCTGCGGCTTCCAAGTCTACGGCTTCCACGTCCGCATCTTCTAAGTCTGCGGCTTCCAAGTCTACGGTTTCCAAGTCTACGGCATCCAAGTCTACATCTTCCAAGTCTACATCTTCCAAGTCTACATCTTCCAAGTCAACTGCTTCCAAGTCTGCAGCTTCTAAGTCTGCCGCTTCCAAGTCTACAGCTTCCAAGTCTTCAACTTCCGGGTCTACAGCTTCCATGTCCGCAGCTTCCAAGTCAGCAACTTCCAGGTCAGCGGCTTCCAAGTCAGCTGCATCTAAGTCTTCAACTTCCAGGTCAGTACCTTCCAAGTCAACAGCTTCCGTTTCTTCAACTTCCAAATCTTCCGTCTCAAGAACCGCATCCGCCAAATCGGAACCCGAAACAAAAACGGCAACAGACAGTGATAATATATATTCAGATTTATTTAAATCATCATCATACTCATCATTATCTTCATCATCATTATCATCATCTTCATTATCATCTGTTTCGTTTACCGACTCTTCCGGTTATTATGAAGAATGTTATATGGAACTTAAAAATCTTGAAGAGTTGCTTAGGGATTTTGTTTCGTCAAGTTTGGAAATTCAGTTTGGGAAGCGTTGGTGGGATAAAACCGATATGGGTTTTTTGGCAAAAAGGTGGGAAGACCGGCGAATAATTCATAAAAGAACTACAGGAAATCAAAGCGGGAATAAACCGGAAGATTTAATAATGTATGCAAGTTTCAGTGATTACCGAAGAATTATAAATAATCCGTTTGCATGGAAAGTTTTTGAAGAGCATTTTCCGGACAGAAATTGGATTATACAACGCCTAAAAGAATTGGATCCTATAAGAAATGCAATAATGCATCATACGCCTATAGACGAAGACGATATAATCAGACTTGGTTTATATAGTCGTGATATTAGAAAAGCTATTACAAAAAAATAAAAAGTTTGAATTGAATTTTGAATATGTCTGAAAATCCATATTATCTTGTTGCATCTGTTGAAGTCGGTAATACTACGACTAAATGTATTTTAACCGAAACCGATTTGCGTACGGGATACACCGATGTAATTGAAAAACATGTTTCGGAAACGTCAAAAGTGCGTTCTCCTAAAACAAATGAAAAAATAATTGGACACAATATTACAGGTCTTTCTTTTTCAAGAGAAGCGTTGTCCGAACTTGTATCTGAAGTTGTGCTGAATTGTTTTGAAAAAGCAGGAAAAAACGTAGAAGACGTTCATTATGTTGCAAGATCGAGCGGAATTATATCCCAGTCTTCCAAAACAGATGCCGCAGATGAAATTATTCGGGCTTTGGCTGACGGCTGCTTTTTAGCAGGAATTTCGCCTTCAAAAATGAGCGGCGTTTTATCGGCGGACGCACTTCCTGAAAACATTTCTCCTTTCTCAAAGCTTTCTTATGTTTATTTTGACGGGGCGGTTGCAGGATCAAGCCTTCCGAAATGGCAAGGAGGATCTGTCGTTCCAAATGAAATGGAAGGAGAATTGGCATGCGCCGGTTTAAAAGAAGCGGCGCGTCATAAACATGTAGATTTTAGAAATCCTTGTGTTGTAATCGATATGGGAACTACACTTTCCGGAAGAATTCTTTCAAAAGGAAATCCTTACGCAGGAACTCTTGGAAATTTTTGCGGATATTCAGGAGCAATAGCGGATTTCATTGTAAAAGATTTGATTAATATTGATGAATACAATGATGATAAATATAACTATGATAAATATAAAAACGATCCGCTGTGCGCATCCAATGTTTTTATGCATTATAAAAAGCCATCTTTTTTTAAAGAATTGAAAATCAGAAAAGATCTGAAGAAGGCAACCGATTCCGTAAACGAATTATTATATGTAGGAAAAGCAGCACCGGAATCCAAATATGCCGGACCGTTTGAAATAAATCCTAAAAAAGCCGAAGAATATGGTGTAAATATTTATGTTTGCGATTTTTATGATAGCGCGTCTGTTGCGACTTTGGGAAGCATAGGATTCGATTTTTACAAAAAACACGGAATTTCAGGTCTTTCGATACTTGTTGATGAAGTTATGACCGATATTGTCGTTCGTCTTTTAAAATCA
>JAAYST010000055.1 GCA_012518265.1 Candidatus Methanofrustulum fimipullorum
AGTATTCTAACGCTATAAGTTTAGAAAATGTAATGGAGAGATTTTCCAGACACTGTACACATTATTTAAAATTTGTGCGTTAGAATGCAGTAAAAGTATTCTAACGCTATAAGTTTAGAAAATGTAACAAGAAGATTTTACAGACACTGTCTGGATTATTTTGAGATTTGTTCCTTAGAATACAGCTAAAGTATTCAAACGTCATAAGTTTAGAAAAGTGTAATGGAAGATTTCCCGTACACTGTTTGAATTATTTGAGATTTTTTGAACAAAATAAAAAAATAAAAAAATCAATTGTTGTTATGATATTCTTCTAAAACCGTTTTAACTTGCTGTTCCAAATCTTCCTTTTTTGGAATGTAAAGCGTATATCTTGAAACAAATATTTGATTTGACAAACCTTTTAGTGCATATTCGGCTTGAATGTTATCTTTATCGTCACAAAGAATAATTCCTATCGGTCCTGCATCATGTTCACCATTAATTTCAGTCTTATAGTAATTAAGATACATGTTAAGTTGACCGACTGTTTCTGGAATTAATTTTCCTGATTTAAGTTCAATCAAAACGTATGAATTAAGAATTTTATTATATAATACCATGTCAACATAATAATTATTGTTTCCCAGTGTTATTCGTTTTCGGCTCTCCAAATATATAAAGCCTCTACCGAGCTCAAGCAAGAATTTTTCTATATTATTGGACAAGACGTCCAACAAATTTGTTTCAAGTATTGTTTTATCTTCAGGAATTCCTAAAAATTCAAACACATAAAGACTTTTTATAAAGTCTTCCGGCGATTTAATTTCATTTCCGTCCTCTGCTAACTCAAGAATCTTTTTTCTAATATCGTTTCCTTTGGTCAGAATCAATCTTTCATACAAAGACGTCCTTATTTGTCTTTTGAGTTCTCTTACAGACCAATTGGCACTTTCGGCTTCTTTTTGATAAAAGCTTCGTTTGTTTTTATTTTTAATCGTCATGAGCTCACAATAATGTGACCACGTCAATTTGCCGGACAGCGTACAGAAATCCGGATAATTTAAATAAAAACGTCTCATGTTAAATAGATTAGTTTTTGAAAAGCCTATTCCAAAATCTCTTGTAAGAGCTTTTGATAATTTGTTCATTAACGATTTTCCATATTCCGCCCTACCTAAACGGTTATGTCCGTTCTCTACAATAGCTCTTCCGATTTCATGGTAAGTATGAAGTAAGGTTAAATTAACGTTATAAGAAACAGATGAGCGAGCATGTTCCATCAGTCTTTTTATTTTAAAATATATTTTTTCATGGTAAGTATGAAGGAAGGTATGATTAACTGTATAAGAAACAGACGAACGAGAATCTTCCATCAGTTCTTTTATTTTAAAATATGTTTTCCCATAATCTCTTTTTTCTATACTACTATTCATGAGCTTCACCAAATATCAGAATAACAGTTTCAAAAAGATTTTCTAAAATTTATTGCTTATTATTTTAATAAAAACAATAGATTTATAAAGTACTTGTTTTGACGGAGCATTTATTGAGGATATAGATCTCGTTTTTAAAATGTTTTGTTTATTTTTTAATAAAAATGATCTCTAAAAAGAATTGAAGAAATTTTCCAGACACTGTCTGAATTATTTAACATTTAAGAATTAAACAGAAATTAAAGTATTAAATCACCATAAATCAGTAAAAACAGAATGAAGAAATTTTCCGGACACTGTCTGAATTATTTAATATTTAAGAATTAAACTGAAATTAAAGTACTAAATCACCATAAATCGGTAAAAACAGAATGAAGAAATTTTCCGGACACTGTCTGAATTATTTAACATTTAAGAATTAAACAGAAATTAAAGTATTAAATCACCATAAATCAGTAAAAACAGAATGAAGAAATTTTCCGGACACAGTCTGAATTATTTGAAATTTAAGAATCAAAATGAAATTACAGTATTAAATCACCAAAAATCAGTAAAAACTCAATAAATCAATTTTCCGGACAGTGTCCGGAAAATTAAAAAAAAATTACACTCATTTACTAATTTTTTTAACCGATTTGTATGTTTTTCTGTGAAGTCTAGCAACAATATCGGCAAGTGCACCTGTTAATATAAACTGTAAGGTTGCAATTAATGAAAAAAGCGAAAGAGTTAAAAAAACGGATAAATAAAATTGATCAAATCGTAATATTACACTTAATAGAATGAAAAATAAAAATGCTGCAAAAAACGGAAATGCCCAAATTCCGAAGAAGAAAAGAGGATTGTAAAAACGTGAATAAGTGTAAACAGCTCTTATAATTCTGTAGCCGTCTTTTATCGGGTGAAGTTTCGTTTCCACAACGTCTTTTCTCGGAAGATAAGTAGTAAATACTTCTTCTACTCTTTGTTCCTTTATATGGCATTCAGCTATCATTTCCGTCTCAATTACAAAGCCCTTTTCTTTTAAATCGAGTTCTTTTATAGATTCACTTGTAAATGCATGATATCCTGTAAGAGTATCTCTTAAATTTGATTTAAATGCAATTCTGTAAAACAAATTAATCATATTGTTTCCGAAAAGATTTAGTTTTGTAAATGCGCCCGGTGCTCGTTTTTCTATTCTGTTTCCGATTACGTGATCCGCTCTTCCCGAAACAACAGGCTCCAAAACGATGTCAACTTCAGACGGAAGATTCGTTCCGTCTCCGTCAAGCATCACAATATATTTTTTTTCAATTAGTTCAAAAGCTTCAATCATTGCTTGGCCTTTTCCTTTGCCGCTTTGAATTATGACTTTTGCACCGGCATTCTCTGCTATTTCTCTCGTTTTATCAGTACTGTTTCCGTCATATACGAGAATGTCGGTAAACCCCATTTCCACAAATTCTTCTACAACCTGCCCAATACTGCTTTCTTCGTTTAAAACAGGCAAAAGAATACAAACGTCATCTTTATTGTATAAAGATTCTGTTAATTTTGATTTATCTGTTGACATGTTCATGAAACACAATAAAGATGTTCAAAATTATAAATGATTTGATTGAAAAATATTTATAAAATAGAATTAGCGATATTATTAAATACTAGAACAATATATTCTTTCATCAAAAAATATTTCACCTAAACGAAATATATTCAATTATTAGAAATATTTTGATTGTAAGATAAATACAGAAAATAGATAAAATTTTACGGAATGATAAAAACATGAAAAAAACTGCTATTTTTTTCGGATCGACTACAGGAACGACTGAAGATGTTGCAAACAGACTTGCAAAAATGATATCAGCCGATGTTTATAATGTTAAAGACAATCCTGCAGACAAATTTCCGGAATATGACGTGTTAATTCTCGGAACCTCGACTTGGGGAATCGGTGAGTTGCAAGACGATTGGTATGACTTTTTGCCGAATTTGGAAAAAGCCGACCTTTCCAATAAAAAAGTTGCAATATTTGGTGTCGGAGATTCTATGGGATATCCCGATTCATTTGTCGATGCTATGAGAATTTTGTATGACATCGTTGTCGAAAAGGGTTGTGAAATCGTCGGTATGACTAAAACGGACGGATACGACTTTGATTTTTCAACTTCTGTTTTAAATGACAGATTTGTAGGATTGGCAATCGATGAAGACAATGAAAATTCAATGACGGAAGAACGCCTTACAAATTGGGTAGAACAACTCAAGGCAGAGTTAAAATAAATATGAAATTGTAAACGTTTTGTTCATAATGAAATAAAACTAAAAATAAAAAAAATAAAACAAAAGCAAAAAATAAAAAAAAACTAAAAAACTTCATTTTTAAAAAAGGAAATGATGAATATGTCTTATGAAATTGTAAACGGCGATATTGCTTGTTCTCTTGAAATTCGAAAAGAGTATTTAAAAGGAGATATGAAGTTGTTTCGCCATCATGTTTACGAATATGAAAAAGGATTGAGACATTTGATATTGCATACAACGGGTAAAAATTTTGAGCAGTATGTTTGCAATCACTTGTAAAGAAAAAATATTGATTATATAATACAAGATGTAACATCTAAAAAGATAAACGTGTATTTCGGAAATCCAAATTGCATAAACGTGATTAAAACAATAGGAAATAAAAATCCGTCGGATTATACGGACGAAGAAGATTTCATGTTGGGAATTATGTTAGGGTATGACCAAATAAAACAGTGTAAAAGATATATTGATCGAAAAAAGATGTTAAAAAACGGTGAAAAAAATGGTAAAAAAAACAACAAACAAAACAATAAACAAAACAATAAACAAAACGACAAATAAAAAAGTTAATAAATCCTTAAATAAAAACCCGACAAATTTGACGGGTGTCCCTGCCACATTGCTTATTTCGCTTAGAGCAAGATGCTTGGAAAGCCTTGACCCGAAAGGAATTATAAAAGATGAACGCAGTGTAGAAATTGCTCGCTCACTCGGGTGTGACATTTCACCCGGAAGCGAAAGTTTTTTCACGCAAGTAGGAACAGCACAACGAACGATAGTTTTCAACGACTACACAAATGATTTTCTTTCACGCTATCCTGACGCAACCGTGGTAAATTTGGCGTGCGGACTTGATACGAGATTTGTTCGTCTTGACAACGGCAAATTGAGATGGTTCGACCTTGATTTCCCAAATGTTATTGAGATTCGAAGACGTTTTTTTAAAGAAAATAAACGGTACAGATTTATTGAAAAATCGGTACTTGATTTTACCTGGTTGGACGATATACCAAAAAATCGTCCTGTGTTTATTTCGGCCGAAGGATTGTTTTGTTATTTTACAGAAGAACAAGTAAAAGAACTGCTTACATGCGTAGCTGAAGCTTTTGAAAATGTCGAATTTGCAATAGAAGCCGTAAGTCCGTTTATGGTAAAAAATACCGACAAACATCCGAGCATGAAAGACCAAGACGCCAAATTTACATGGGGTGTTAAATCTGGTCGGGAAATAGAAAAATGGAACACCGGATTTCAATTCGTAAACGAACGATATTTTATGTTGGAATGTAAAAAAAGGGCTTTAAGTATAAGGATTATGTGCTTGTTTCCGTTTTTTGGGAAATCTATGAAAATATTTTTACTTAGAAAATAAAAATTTAAAACAAAAAAACAAGATTTAATATGATAAGGTTTATATATGACAGATAAAATAACCGAATCGTACAAGCAATCTAAAAACATTTATGACGATGTATTAACACAGAGCAAATGGTGGAGCAAATTATACATCAAGTTATTTTGGAACGGTGTTGATGATACTGAAATTTCAAAAGAATTGCTAAATTAGATTCCCGAGGATTTTTCGGGAAAAATTTTAGACGTTCCTGTCGGAACGGCGATTTTTACGCATAGAAAATACAAAGAATTGAAAAATGCAAAAATTACGTGTCTGGATTACAGTAGAGACATGTTGGAGCAAGCAAGGAAACGGTTTAAAGAAAAATCTGTAGAAAACAAAAACATAAAGTTGATACAAGGCGATGTAGGCGAGCTTCCCTTTAGAGACGAAACTTTTGAAATCGTTTTGAGCATGAACGGAGTTCCTGCTTTTCCCGACAAAGAAAAATCATATCGAGAAATACATCGAGTTTTGAAAAAAGAAGGACGGGTTTTTGCGTATTTTTATATTCAAAACGAATCAAAAATTGCGGACATTCTCGTAAAAAAGATATTGATAAAGAAAGGTTGGTTTACACCGCCGTTTGAAACGGCTGTTTCATTAAAATTAAAGCTCGAAAAAGATTACACAATAGAACATTTTCGTGTGTACGGTGCAAAGGTTTGTTTTATTGCAAGAAAAAAAAATGATACTTAGAAATTTAAAACTAAATATCTAGATTTGAATATTTAGTTTTAAATTTTCTGTTTTTAAAAATTTCTGTTTTTAAAATTTCTATTTAAAAATTTTCAGTTTTAAAAATTTCTGTTTTTAAGATTTTAAAATCTTAAATTTTTAATTTTTTGCTCTGCAGCTTGATCCGCCATCTTTTTTGTTTAAAAGTGTATTTAGTGCGTTTCTGCATGCGGCAACTGCGGGTGCGCCGGATGTAATCGATATGACGTCCAATGTTTCCATTATTTCTTCTTTTGTTGCACCGTTGTGAATTGCGCTTCTCATTTGAGCCATGACACATGATTCACATTGTTTTGAGGCAACAACTGCAAGTGCCATCAATATTTTAGTTTTAGCAGGTAGTGCTCCGTCTGTTAAAAGTTTATTGTTGCAATAGCCGTATTTTTTAACAAAATCTTCATCCAAATCACACAAAACTTCTAAAATTTGAGGAGAAAATCCTGTTTTTCCATCTATGCTTTTAAGTATTTCTTTACCTGATTTTTCGGTCATTTAAAAAAACTCCTTGAATTTATTGTTCATTTACTTAATATTTACTTAATATTCGTTTTTTTTTATTTATTTCTATTATTAGTACTTATTACTATTAAAAATTTGTTATCAATAATTTAAATTTACTCCAAATTAAAACCTTTGTGTTTTTCTATATGTTGTACAAGTCCACCGTCGTTTAAAATTTTAATCATTGCATCAGGGAGTGGCGCAAATTTTAATTCGGTATTCTTTGTTAAATTTTTTATGACACCGGATGAAAGGTCAACTTCAAGCAGATCGTTTTTATCGATTTTATCGGTATCGCAAATTAAAACGGGGAGTCCGACGTTTATTGCGTTTCTGTAAAAAATTCTTGCGAAAGATTTTGCTAAAACTGCGCTTACACCCGCCATTTTTATAATTGTCGGTGCGTGCTCTCTTGAAGAACCTAAACCGAAATTGTTTCCTGCAACAACGAAATCACCTTTTTGAACTTCTTTTGAAAAATTCGGATCGGCATCTTCCAAAACGTGTTTTGCAAGTTCGGGAAGATTTGTTCTCAAATGGAAAAGACGCCCCGGCGCAATGTGATCGGTGCTTATGTCGTCTCCGAATTTGAATGTTTTTCCTTTATAAACATTAGTTTTTGTCATTTAAATCACCTTTCTCGGATCTGTTATTTTTCCGGCAACGGCAGTTGCTGCAGCAACTGCCGGAGAACTCAAGTATATAAACCCTTCAGGATTTCCCATACGACCTTGGAAATTTCTGTTTTGGGTTGCAAGACAAACTTCGCCGTCTCCTAACGCTCCTTGATGAACTCCTACACAAGGTCCGCAACCGGGCGCCATTACAGCCGCTCCTGCTTTTACAAATGTTTCAATATAACCTTTTTCCAAAGCTTCGATGTAGACATCTTTTGATGCGGGAACTATAATTAAACGAGTGTCCGGGTGTCTTGTTTTGCCTTCTAAAATTTTTGCGGCAATCTCAAGGTCTTCGATTCTTCCGTTTGTACAAGTTCCTATAAATACCTGGTCAACGTGCGTACCTTCAATTTCGGAAACGGTACAGGTATTGTCAACAGTATGCGGTTTTGAAATTGTAGGCTCAAGATTTGAAACGTCTATATCGATTACTCTTTCATAATTTGCACCTTCGTCAGGTTTTATTACTTTAAAGAATTCGCCTCTTCCCCTCTCTTTCAAATAATTTTCCGTTGTTTTGTCGGTTGCAAAAAGACCGGCTTTTGCGCCCGCTTCTACTGCCATGTTTGCTAAAGTAAAACGGTCAGCCATGCTCATTTTATCAACAGTTTCGCCTCCGAATTCCAATGCTTTATATGTAGCACCGTCAGCTCCGATTAATCCAATTAAATGAAGGATTAAATCTTTTGCGTAAACATGTTTCGGAAATTCACCGGTTACATTTATTCTATACGTTTCCGGAACTCTAAACCACGTTTTCCCAAGAGCTATTCCGACAGAGACATCCGTTGAACCCATACCCGTTGCAAAAGCACCTAAAGCACCCGATGTACAAGTGTGAGAATCGGCACCGATTAAAATATCTCCCGGGTTTACATAAGTTTCAACGAGTCTTTGGTGACATACACCTTCTCCTGCTTCTGAAAGCTGAGCACCCGTTTCTTTTGAGAATTTTCTTAACATCATATGCGCATTCGACAATTCTTTTTGCGGACTCGGCGCCGCATGGTCGATAAAAAGAACCGTACGTTTCGGGTTTGCTGCTTTTACAAGATTCATTTTTTCAAGCTGCTGGACTGCAAGAGGACCCGTTCCGTCCTGAACGGCAGTTACATCGACATCAACTAAAGTAATGTCTCCTGCATATACTTTTTTCCCTGCTTTTGAGCTTATAATTTTTTCTGCAAGCGTTTGTGGTCTATCCATAATTAATCAGCTCCTAAATAGCTTTTATCAATTTAATACTTACGTTTTTAATAATTTAAATAATTTTTAGAGTCTTTGTTTTTTATTATATGGTTTTTTTGCTTTTTTGATTATATGTATTTTATATGTATTTAAAAAACCGACATATTTCATCTTTAAGATTAGAAAGCGGTTCATCTGATGAAAATCCGGCCGCTCGTGCGTGGCCACCACCGCCTTTTTTCACGGCAAACTTGGAAACATCCGCATCAGACGAATTCGAACGGAGTGAAACTTTGTATGTTGACGGTGCAAATTCCTTAAAAGTGGCCGCAACAATACATCCTCTTAAATCCGTTCCTATGTTTGAAATTGAATCCGAAATCGGTTCATTTTCAGTAAATTTTTGAATTGTTTCATAATCAAGAGTTACAAACGCTATTTTTCCTGAATTTACCAACTCCAAAGACTCAATTGCTTTTGTTCTTAATTTCAATTTGTCAAAAGTAGTTTCACGATGAAGAATATGAGAATAAGGTGAAAAATCCGAGACAAAATTATACAAATCGCAAACTATTTCATGAGTTTCTTTTGTTACGTTTGAAAATTGAAAACTTCCCGTATCACCCGAAATTGAAGTAAAAAGAGAAATTGCGATTTCCGAATCCAAAAACTGTTTACCCAATTTTGATTCAAAAA
>JAAYST010000056.1 GCA_012518265.1 Candidatus Methanofrustulum fimipullorum
AACAAATTAAAAACAAACTAACAAATTAAAAACAAATTAAAACAAACTAAAACGAACTAACAGTTTATCCGCAACAGCTATATATTATTTGACTTTTTTATAAGTCTTATAATTCCGGTGTGATTATTTGATGTCATCTCTTGTTTTTAATGATGGAACAAAATTTCCTTACAGACTATTTTATATTTTTAGGTATATATTGACGTTTTTGTTCATAATTTCGGCCGGAATATTTGAGCCCGAAATCACTTTAATTATATCTTTACTTTTTGTAATTTTCGTTTGGCTGGGCGGTTATAATTACATTTTCGTTAAAATTTTCGGGTCAAAATTTGTAGGCGAAGCAGGAAAAGATTCAATTTCCGGAAATTTAAAAACATTTTCTTTATTACTTTTTACAAGTCTTTCTGTATTGTATGTAATTGGAAAACTCCATTCGGGCAACTTGTTTTTTATAGTGTTTCAGGCACTTGCAATAACAGTTTTGAATCATGAAAGTACATATGCCGCAGTTTATGACAAATTGCTCCCTATAAAAACGGATGAAAACGGTAAATATACGACGACAAACCGTTTCTCATTATTTTTTGAAATGGTTTTAATACTTTTGCGTTTTTGTGCGGCTTTTTTAATATCTTTGTGGTTTTTGCGAGAAACGAATTTCGTATCAACAGCGGAAGGCTTAAGTCTTTTATTTTTTATATCCGTCATCGGAACTCTTGCCGGATCTTTATTTGAAATAATACGCTCCGATTTAAGTCGCGACACGTCAGTTTATGTAGGAACGTTTCTTACAATTTTAGCATTTTTCTTATTTGAATATGCCGCACCCTTTCCTCATATGTTATTAGTTATATTGTTTTCATTATTTCTTGCAATTTTGGCATTTTGGGTAGGCATTGCGGACTTCTCGGCTCTTTTAAGTGCGGCAATTTTAGGAATTATAATAATACTTTTCAGCGAACTCGAATGGTATATTCTCCTTTTGATGTTTTTCATTTTGGGAGGTATTTTTACAAAATACAAATTCGATTATAAAAGGCAAAGAGGAATTTCGGAAGGAAAAAGCGGAATTCGAAACTATGTAAACGTTTTTGCAAACAGTCTTCCTGCTCTTTTTTTGGCTGTTATGTACGGTGTTGTACAATTATACCCCGACAAAAGCTTTTTAGCGATCCCTATATCTTTTGCTTATGTAGGAACGATTGCAAACGCAACAGGTGATACTCTTGCAAGCGAAATCGGAACAACTACAAATAAACAAACTTATATGATTACGACACTTAAAAAAGTAGAACCCGGACAAGACGGCGGTGTCAGTTTGCTTGGCGAGCTTGCTTGCCTTTTCGGCTCTTTAATTATCGGGATTTTTACATATTATTTAGGTATTATCGAACCGCTTTGGGTTTCTTTAACAGTAAGTTTCGTAGGCGGATTTGTAGGAACTAATATTGACAGCTTTTTGGGCGCAACACTTCAAAATAAAAAATTGGTGTCAAACAGCGACGTAAATTTGATTTCCACAACCATAAGCGCATTTCTATGCTCTTTGTTATATTTTATATTATTTTAATTTTTTTTATATTATTTATTCCAAAACTTTTTATAATACATTCTTGTAATATTGTTACCTTAAATTTTTATACATTTAATTTCCATTGGTGGTACACTTTGTTTCCCATTCGAAAAATACAGGACTTTTTAGGCACACGCATAACGGTTGAAATGAAAGGCGACTCTACATTAATAGAAGGCACATTAAAATCTTTTGACGATTACATGAATTTGCATTTAACTGATGCAGTAGGAATTGACACATCTTCCGAAAGAAAAGATATAGGAGATATTGTCTTAAGAGGAAACAATATTATATTATTAAATCCGGTAAATTGATTAATATTTTTTAATATTTTGTTCGCTTATATTATTTCATATTTCTTATTGATTTTTATGGTTGATGAAAAAGTAGTTTTAAATTTGGTAAAAAGCACTCCCGGCGGCAAGCATCAAAACGAAATTTGGAAAGAGTTGGGAATAGACAGCAGAAAGTGTTCCCGTCTTTTGTCAAAACTTCTTGAACAAAATTTGGTAACGCGCGAGTCCGTTGTTTACAACAAAGTACGAACGTATCTCATAAAAGCGGTTGATGAAGAAGCTCCCGATACAAATCACCTGCTTTTTGCAGGAGATGTTTTTTCGCCATGTACTGGCTGTGTAGGAAACTGTGTTCCCGAAGCATGTCCAGCTCTCACAATATGGATAATGTCTTTGCATGACAATCCCGAAGAATTGGACGGATGCTACGGTTTTACTAAAATCCCCGAAATTTTTATAGAAGAGAATTACGAAACAGACCCCGGGTCTGCAGATTACCTGACATCCGAAAACGGATTTGAACAGAATGAATCGGGTGAGCAGGATATTGATTTTTCCGAAGCTATATAAAACGAAAGCAATAAGGCTATAACGAAAAACGAAAACACAGTAAAGAATAAAACAGAAAAACAATAAAAAATAAAACAGAAAAACAATAAAAAATAAAAAAATAACAAAAATATGGAAACCTTTATATACGAGACACGCCTTTTAAGGTTGCTAATCCAATAGTAATGTAAAGCAGTTAAACGAATAATTCTAAAACGTAAGTTTTATTATTCCGCATTTTTAATTACTTATTTTTTAACAGGAAAATCTTTCAGTTATTATAAAATGCTCCAGTAGTGTAGCTCGGCCAATCATTCCGGCCTTTCGAGCCGAAGACTCGGGTTCAAATCCCGACTGGAGCATCATCTTTTTAATCATGCACGAAAGGTTTTACTTATTTTATTTTTCTTTTTTAACGTTTTTATTTTCTTTTTTATTATTCTCTTTTTTATTACAAATACTAATAAAATTAGAGAAGTTATTTATATAATATAAAGGATATTCTGAAATAATGGTTTATTTGAAAAAACGTGATTATCCAATTCCAATTCCTTTATATGCACAAGCGGCAGTTTGTATATTGAATATTGTGTTTTGTTTCGTTTTATTTATGTTTAGTTTATATTTTGTTGAAGATTTTTTACCCTCGATCTCTTCTTATTATCTTTCGGTTATATTGGGTATTACTTTTGGTCTTTTTTCTTTTATTATTATATTAATTTATTAGTATTTTATAGTATACTACTTAACATACTTTTATTACAAAAAAGGACTTAATTTTTTTACACACGAATATTATCGTGAAGAACAAATATTATTAATTTTTATAATTGCAATTATTTTACTCCTTTATATTAGTGTAGGACTCGAAACACTCGGAATATTAGAAACAGAAACAGAAACAGATTTTAATTTTATAGATCTGATTATAGTTTCTCCTATATATTTTTATGGAATGTATATTGTTTCTTATATACAATATGGTATTTTATATGTCTTATTTGGAAACCGGAAAAAAAAGTTATGTTGGCGTTTTAATCCCGACAATTACGAATCCGATTCCATTCGATGGATTTATTATGAATAATTCTAAATGTTATAATTCATTTTTTTTATTATTTTCTTTTTTATTATTTCCTTTTTATTATTTCCATTATTATGTTTTATTCTTTTTTACTTTCACATAACTTTTGAATAACTTAAATATTATCTTGACAATATATAATAATGCATAAAACGCATAATGCAAATATTTAATTCATAAATTTGTTGGGGGTGACATTTGATGGGAAATAAAATTAAAATCAACAAGGATGTTTTGAAATGGGCTGTCGGTCTGTCAGACAAACCGATTGAACATATAATGAATAAGTATCCAAAACTGGAATTTTGGTTAAATGGAACGGAAAACCCAACAATTGCTCAAATAAGAGATTTGAGCAAAACTACTCATATTCCTTTCGTCATTTTTTGTTGAATAATCCGATTGAAGAGGAAATACCTTTACTCGAATATCGCACAATTAAAAATAATGAAAATAACAGAGCAAGTAGAAATCTTATAGATACTATAAACAGCATCAAAAGAAAACAAAATTGGATGAGAGATTATTTAATAGATGAAGGTTACGGCAGATTGGATTATGTCGGGAGCTACGATTGTGATGTTGATCCTAAAATTTTGGCAAAAAACATAAAAGAACGTCTAAAATTGGATAATACGGAAATGATAAAACAAAAAGATTCTAATGCATTGTTTAAATATCTGAGAAATAAAGCAGAAGATTCAGGAATTATTGTAATGCAAAACGGTATCGTTGAAAATAATACATTTCGAATTTTGGATATCGAAGAGTTTCGGGCTTTTGTGCTAATTGATGAATATGTTCCGTTTATTTTTATAAATTCTAATGACAGCTACAGTGCAAAGTGTTTTTCTCTTTGTCATGAGCTGGCTCACATATGGCTTGGAAAAGACGAATTATATAATGTAATAGGGTATGAAACAACTGATACAACAGATACAACAGATACGAGTAACAATATTGAATATCTTTGTAATGAAACGGCAGCGGAGCTGCTGATACCTGCTGATTTATTATTATTGGAATGGGCTACCGCAAATACTTCAAACACCTCAAATATGGACGGTTATGTCGACGAAAAACAGTATGAATATGATGAAATAGGCGTTGAATTTTATAATGCTTATGAAAAGGTTATTTTAATTGCAGAAAAATTTAAAATAAGTCCTTTTGTAGTCGCAATAAGAGCAAAGAGGAATTATCATATAAACGGAAAAATCTTTGATTTTGTATATTCCAAACTGTCCGCAGAAGATTATTCCGAAAGAAAAGGTCACAAATCCGGCGGAGGAAATTTTTATAGGAACAAAATATCCAGGCTCGGAAATAAATTTATAAAAACGGTTGCAAACAGTGCAGAAAACGGTGACACACTTTATTCCGATGCATATGAATTGTTGGAAGTAAAGGGAAATTCGTATGATAAATTGCTTGGTCATTTAAAGGAGGGAATATAAACGCCGGGTATAAATAAATATTTGGTAGACTCAAGTGCCTTTATACAAGCACACAGAACTTTTTATTCACATGATATCGCTCCGACATTTTGGAAAAATTATCGGAACGCTCCGAACAAATCGTTATAATGGAAGTTGTTAAAAACGAACTTTGTTTTCGGGAGAAAAAAATACGGGGATTGGCTTCAATTCTGGATACAGGACAATTTTGAAAAAATGAATCCGGTTTATATAAATAAAACAGAAGAAAATCTGTTAGAAAAATATAGAAATGTTATGGAATATATTAATTCGTCCGGTCTATATCCTCCTGAGAGCAGGTCCGAATGGTCAAATGAAAAATGTGCAGACCCTTGGTTAATTGCAGCAGCAATTGCACACGGACATACGATTGTTTCCATGGAAAAACCTAAAGAAATTTCATCAAAACACACAAAAAACAATTCACCTAAAATACCCGATGTTGCAAATTATTTCGGTGTCGAACATATAAATATATTTGATATGATGAGAGCTCTGAAAATCGTATTATAATTTTTCATTCTTTCTTAAAAAATCAACTTTCGTTTTTTCATCTTCATAAAAATCGCCTGCCATCAGCTTTTCTATTCCATGCGTCTCTTTCTTTGATTTTTTTCATTCCTTCTTTTTCCCAATATCAAGAATAAAACGATCACTCGTTTTATTTCTTTTTTAGGATTTTACGGTTGCCGCGTTTTATTCTTTTTTAAGATTTTATGGTCTCCGCATTTTATTTCTTTTTTAGGATTTTACGGTCGCCTCATTTTATTCTTTTTTAGGATTTTACGGTCGCCTCATTTTATTCTTTTTTAGGATTTTACGGTCGCCTCATTTTATTCTTTTTTAGGATTTTACGGTCGCCTCATTTTATTCTTTTTTAAGATTTTACGGTTGCCGCGTTTTATTCTTTTTAATGAAAAACCGGTGTCCGGTTTTCATTAAAAAACCCGATTTCCGTTATTTTTTCGAAAAGGTTTTTTTATATTTTTTCAAGAATTGTTTTTGATTATTTATTTTTCATTCTTTCTTTCAAAGAGTTCATATGCTGCGTTTTCCGCATTTTCTAAAACTTTTTGTTCGTCTAATGTTTTAACAATTCTGTCTTCCATTACTATTTTTCCGTCAATTATTACCGTTTTTACATCCGTTCCCGAAACGGAATATGCAATGTGGGATACCACATTGTTGTATTCTGTTTTATTTGGTGTCATGTGGGGTTTTTTAAGGTCCAACAATATTATGTCGGCTTTAAAGCCGGGTTTTATGATTCCTGTTTTTTCGTCTATTACTTTTCCTCCGTTTCTTGTAGCCATTGCTATTGAATCGTATGCTGGAAGGGCTGTTGGATCGTTTAAATGAATTTTTTGAATGAGAGATGATATTTTTATTTCTTCGAAAAGATTTAAGTTGTTGTTTGATGCACAGCCGTCTGTTCCGATTGATACGGGTACGTTTGCTTTCATCATTTTTCCTATTTCGGCAATTCCCGATGCGAGTTTCATATTGCTCAAGGGGACGTGTGAAACGTTTACTTGCTTTTTCCCGAACAGTTCGATGTCTCTGTCGGACATCCAAATACAATGTGCAGCGAGTATGTCGGGCCCCCAAAAATCAATTTTATCTAAATAATGAACCGAGCACATTCCGTGATTTTCTTTCATTGTGTTCAGTTCGTTTTCAGTTTCAAGAACATGAATGTGAATTTTCACATTATCTTTTTGTGCCTGTTCTTTTACTTTTTCCAAAAGCTCAATTGAACAAGTAACGGGAGAGTGGGGACCGTACATTGCTGTGATTTTGCCGTTTTCTTTTCCGTTCCAGTTGCGGACAAATTTCTTTGAAATGTCTAATTCCCTTTTCCCTTTTTCTTCGTCATTGAAATTTATCATTCCGTATGAGAGCGCGGCTCTCATTCCCGATTCTTTTACGGATTTTGCAGTTTCGTCCATGTGAAAATACATATCGCAACATGCCGTAGTTCCGCTTTTTATCATTTCAAGACATGCCAAATCGGATCCGGCTTTCACATCCGATTCTTTTAAACACGCTTCAGCAGGCCAGATTTTATTTTCAAGCCAGTCATTTAGTTTCATATCATCTGCAAAACCCCTAAATAACGTCATTCCCATATGCGTGTGAGTGTTTGAAAGTCCGGGCATAACGACACAGCCTTTCGCATCAATTACGTATCCGGATTTTTTGGGTCCGGAATTTTCAGGCCCAACGTAATTTATTATTCCGTTTTCAATTGAAATTACGCAATTCTTTATAATTTCTGGTTTTTCGGAGTCCATTGTTAAGATATAACCGTTTTTGATCAATATGTCTGCCATATTTCTTACGTCCTTGTTATTATATAGAGTTTATAACATGATTATTAGAGTTTATAACATGACTATTAAACACATAATTATTATAAATAATTATTATACCAAATTAATATAAAATTAATACTAAATTAATATCAAATAAATTCAAATTATTATACATATTTATTTCTTTTTTATCTGTCATTTAATCTATTTTTTTTAATCCATTCAATAAGTTTATATAGTTATATCTATAAATATAGTGCTTGTTTATATATATTTGCGCAATTGATTTTTTTGAAAATTTTCCTTCAAAATTCAAATATGCAATTAATACATCTATATTGTCTATACAAATTATACTGATGCATAAATCATATACCTATAATCTTAAATATATTCATTATCGGTAGATTTGATATAGCAAAAAATATAAATTATAGAAATTACTATAATTATATATTAGCGTGATTTCTCAAACTTCAAACATATAAATTGCGCTACAAAACTATTTACAATTATTCACGTTTATCGCCACGAATGTGAAACTAAAGTTTAATTAGTTTAGCTGTTAAATATTGTAACAATTTATTTCGTTGTTTTGTTATAGTATTTTATAAGTAACTCTTAAGCTTTTTTTTTCCCATTTTTATTTATTAATTCACACAAAAACCAATCTTAGAGGGATCCTTTTGCAATCCATAGTCCAACAAGCATTAAAATACTCCGAGCAAGAAAAAGAACTTACAAGCGAAAATTCAGAATTTGAAGAATTCGGTCAACCGCGCATCGTAATCGTAGGATGCGGTGGTGCAGGAAATAATACAATCAAACGTCTATTCAACATGGGAATCGTTAACGCCGAAACCATATGCATTAATACCGATAAACAAGACCTTGACAAAACACGTGCCAATAAAAAAATATTGATCGGTAAAACATTAACAAGAGGTTTAGGTGCGGGCGGATACCCCGAAATAGGAAGAAAAGCGGCGGAATTGGCGCGCGGCACACTTGAAGAAGTTTTAAAAGACGCCGATCTCGTATTCGTAACGGCCGGAATGGGTGGCGGTACGGGAACCGGTGTTGCACCTGTAGTTGCGGAAATCGCAAAAGAACAAGGTGCAATCGTAATCGGTATGGTCTCAAGTCCGTTTAAAGTCGAAGGTTCCAGAATTGAAAAAGCACAAGAAGGAATCGAAGCACTCAGAAAAGCGGCCGATACTGTCGTAATTTTGGATAACCAAAGGCTTTTGGCCCACGTTCCGAATTTACCTGTCGACCAGGCATTGTCTGTTATGGACCAACTCATAGCGGAAACAGTCAAAGGAATTACCGAAACTATTACTGAATATTCATTAATCAACCTTGACTATGCAGACATTCGCGCAACAATGGGTTGCGGCGGTCTTGCGGTTATGCTTGTTGGAGAATCAAAATCTCAAAATAAAGCACAAGATGTCGTAAAACAAGCGCTCAACCACCCGCTTCTCGATGTAGATTACAGAGGCGCGACCGGATGTCTCGTACACATAACGGGCGGTTCCGACTTAAGTCTTCAGGAAGCAATGGAAATTGCCGATCAATTAACTTATGAAATTTCAAAAGATGCTAAAGTTACAATCGGTGCAAGAATTAAAAGCGATTACGAAGGCCGTGTTCGCGTAATGGCAATCATGACCGGAGTTCAGCCGCAAACTAATCACACAACGATTAGAGACTACAACAGAGACAGAAATCAACAACCGGTTGCAAACTATCAACCGCAAACTGCACAAAACAGGAGCTCTGTGTCAAATCATAATAATATAATAGATTTTATTTGAAATTCAAATAAAATTTATTTTTTCTTTTAAATTTCTTTCCTTTTATTTTATTCCTTTTTTTTCTTTTCTTTTTTCGTTTTATTATTTTTTAATAAAAGTATTATTTTTTAATAAAAGTCAAGGTCGTTTTTATTTTTTTACGGAAAACCTTACATTCGTTTTTTTTGTTCCTGTGCGGCGCATTTTAAGATTTTCCGACGTTTCGTTAATCTCAAATTCATGAAAACCTAAGTTCGGATTTTTTCTTTTTTAAGAATTTTAACGGCAGCGTCGTATCCTACACTTTGAGAATTTCAAATGATGCTGCATTTTTTCGTTTTTCATGATGCGCCCCTGCTTCCGTTTTTTTTTGTTTTTGACGGCTTAAATCAAGATTTACTATGTTTCGTTTTTAATTTTTAATGAAAAAACTAAACATTCGTTTTATTCATTTCAAGATTTTATGCGATATGTTTTTCATTCATTTTTAGGATTTTTAAGGTAACAACGTTTTATTCTTTTCCTTTAGGGTTTTGGTGTCGGTGTCCCAATTTTTTTGTTTCGTTTTATTCTTTTTATGAAAAGCCGCTTTGCGGCTTTTCCTTTTTGGCTGATATGACTGGGATTTCGTTTTCTTTTGAGGTGTGTCGCTTTTCAAGATTTTTCTGCAGTTCGTTTATTTTTGATTTCATCACTTTTTTATAATTTAATCTGCTTATTATAAATGACTCTTATGAAAATTTTAATTATAACCGGGAAGCTTGCAAAAAGTGAAGTTTTTAAAGCGGCCGGAAGCTTTGCAGATATTTTGGTTGTATCGGCTCCTGTTGCTTCTTTAATTACGCCCGATTTATTAATTTCCAATTTTAAAAAATCGGAATTTTCAAATAAAAAATATGATATCGGTTTAATTTCCGGATTTTCAAAAACAGATTTTTCCAAAGCGGAAAAAATTTTGGGATTTCCGATAATGTCAGGCCCTAAGTGTGCATCGGATTTGTCTTTTGTAAAAGACCTTCCTCTTTCATATTTTTCAAGAGAAAAACCGGTTTGTGTGCATCTTTCCGATATAAAAAGGGAGAATGCTTTTTCTAATTTAATTGAATTTGAAGAAAAAGCAGACTTTTCTTTTATGGTAGGTTCTGTAAAAGTGGGAAAAGATTCTAAAATGAAAATCATTTATGAAATAGTCGATGCAAATCGTTTATCGCTTTACGATTTAAAAAATAAAATAAACGACGGAATAAATTCCGGTGCTGATTTTATCGACTTGGGATTTTCACCGGAAACAGACCCAAAAGAAGTTTTTGAAACGGTTGAATTTTCAAAATCGATATCTTCCGTTCCGATAAGCAGTGACACAATTTCTCCTTTTCAAATATTTGAATCGCTTTTGGCAGGGTCCGACATAATTTTGAGTTTAACACCTGAGAATATAAATGAGCTATATACACTTATTTGTAAAAAATTCGATGAAAATGAAACAGAAATTTTAAATTTTACGAAAGGAAAAACTTTTGTTCTTTTGCCAAATTTAGATTTAATAAACAATTCATACAAACCGAAATTGGTTGCAACGTCTCTAATTGATTTTTATAATTTTGCAAAAAGTCTTTTACCCAAATCCAATTTCATCTTAGACCCCGTATTAAATCCGCCCGGTTTCGGTATTTCCGATTCGATTTGTGCTTATAAATATTTAAAGGATTTAAACGTTGAAAAAATCCCGGTTTTGTTTGGAACTGGAAATGTAACTGAGCTGATAGATGCCGATTCTATTGGTGTCAATTCGCTTCTTGCAGCGTTTGCATCGGAAGTAGGGGCTTCGGTTCTGTTTACACCTCAGGCAAGCGATAAAACGGACGGAAGCGTTTCAGAGCTCGCACGTGCATCTGAAATGATGTTTTTAGCAAAGAATCGGTCGACTTTTCCTAAAGATTTGGGAATCGATCTTTTAAAATTCAAAGAAAAGAGAAAGAGAAAACCCGTTTCTATAAATTCTGTTCCGTTTATTGAAAGCTCGCCTGTTCAATTAGCCGAAAATTTAAACAGCAAATTTATTCGTGACAAAGGCGGAGATTTTTATATTAATATTGTAGAAGTTCGAGATTTAAAAAATCTGTTTACTGAAATCGAATTTATCGACGAGTTCGGAAAGCCGTTTCCTGAAAATAAAAAATTAATTTTAGTTTCGCACTCAAAAAAAATATATGTAGGAGACGACGCTTCAATTTTGTTGGAAAATATTTTAGAATCAGGTTTCGTTACTCTTTTAAGCCATGCCGCTTATTTGGGTTCAGAAATAAAAAAAGCGGAAATTTCAATAATTCAAAATAGAAGCTATTTACAAGACGACGATTTTTAAAACAGCTTAAAATTTCAAAAGCATTATAAATCAGAAAGCCTTTCTAAATGAAAGAATCTGATATAATATTTTTATATTCTATAATTTATAATTTATATGTTATTTTTATAATTTATATGTAATTTCTAATTACATAATTTAGAATTATTATCATTTTAACCATTTTTGGAGCACATTTTATGTTCGGAAGATTAAAACAAAAGCTGAAAGAATTTACAGACAGCGTTACAAAAAAAGTGGACGAAAAAGCCGTTATTGTAGAAGATATCGAATCCGAACCGGAATCCGGTTCGGATTCCGGCTTGCCCGTATCCGATGAAATTGAAAAAACGGATGAAATAACGACGAGTCAAATTAAACAGGCAGAATCGTCCGAAATTGACGATCTGTCTGTAGCTTCTGAAATTTCTGAAATTGACAAAATGTCAGTTGCTTCTGAAATTTCTGAAATTGGAGAAATGTCTGTAGCTTCTGAAATTCCCAAAGCGTCTGTTGCTTCTGAAACTTCTGAAATTTCCAAAACGTCGGCAGCTTCTGAAATATCCGATATTTCCAAAGTGTCTGTAGCTTCTGAAACTTCTGAAATTTCCAAAACGTCTGTTGCTTCTGAAACTTCTGAAATTTCCAAAACGTCTGTTGCTTCTGAAACTTCTGAAATTTCCAAAACGTCTGTTGCTTCTGAAACTTCTGAAATTTCCAAAGCGTTTGTTGCTTCTGAAACATCAGAAATCTCAGAGTTGGGAGAATCTACTAAATTAAATGAATCGACCGAATCAATTGAATCAGCTGTAGCTGAATCCGAGGTATCTATTGGAGCCGCTGCATCAGGATTTACCGAATCAATTGAATCAACCGAATCTTCCGATGAAACACAAAAAATTGAAAAAGCTGCTCCAAAAGTAAAAACAAAAGATAATTCTTTCATGTCAAAGTTTAAAAATATATTTTCCGGCAAAAGTCAAACGACAAAAAAAGGAGAAGCAGATAAAACAGATAAGAAAGAAAAGATTGACAAAGAAACAGATCTTGTAATTAGATCTGATATTGAAACTGATATTGAAACTGATATTGGAACTGAAACTATTAAAGCTATTGAATCGGATGTTGAAGTTCAAAAAGAAACTGCTATTAAATCCGATACCGAAGCCGGAATCAAAAAAGAAGCTGAAGATTCTAAAACAAAATTGGAAAAAACAGAATCGCAACTCAAGTCGGAAAAACCGGCAGCAGTTTCTGCAGAAACTGCTGCAAGCTCTTCAAAAAAGACTAAAAAAGCCGGATTTTTTGACAAAGCCAAAGCGCTTTTCAATCGAGAAGTAATTCTGGATGAAAAAGATTTGGAAGAGCCTTTATTTGAGCTTGAGATGGCTCTTTTGGAAAGCGATTTGGCGCTTTCTGTTTGTGAAGCAATAATAAATTCGGTTCGTGAAGAGCTTATCGGAACTCATAAAAAAATTGGAAAGAATTCGTCACAATTTATCGAGGATGCCTTAAAAAAATCGATTTTAAATGTGATGTCCGCCAATGTTTTTGATTTTGACGAATATATTAAAAACAAAGAAGGAAAAACGATTCACTTAGCGTTTGTAGGAATAAACGGAACGGGTAAAACGACGAGTGTTGCAAAACTTGCACACAGATTTAAAAAACAAGGATATTCGGTCGTACTTGCGGCAGGCGATACTTTTAGGGCGGGAGCAATCGATCAAATTCAAATTCATGCCGACCGTTTGGGTGTAAAACTTATAAGACATCATGAAGGATCAGACCCGGCCGCAGTTATATATGATGCTTTGCAATATGCAAAATCTCACAATATCGATATTTTACTTTCGGATACGGCAGGCAGAATGCATACAAATTTGAATTTAATGTCTCAGCTTGAAAAAATCTGCAGAGTTTCAAATCCCGACCTCGTTATTTTTGTAGATGAAGCAACTGCGGGAAACGATGCGGTCGAAAGAGCTCGCCAATTTTCGGAAGCAGTAGAAATTGACGGAAGTATTCTTACAAAACTTGACGCAGATTCAAAAGGCGGAGCAGCAATATCCATTGCATACATAACCCAAAAACCGATATTGTTTTTCGGGATGGGACAAGAATATGACGATTTGATGAAGTTCGATCCGGAATGGTTTGTAAACAAACTGTTTGAAGATTGAAACGAAAGATAATTACTTTACTATTATTACTTTACTATACTACTTCATCATTATTACTTTACTATACTACTTTACCATTATTATTTTTTATAGGAAACTGAGGAATTTTTTAAATGACGAATATTGCAATAATCGGCGATGAGAAAACCGGTCGAACATCGCTTGCGGGTGTTCTTGGAAAAAAAGGAACCGACTCCGACATTACTCTTTTCAATGACGACAGGCACGAAGATAAATTTGTATATATCGATTCAAAATCTTATCCGAAATCCGTGAAATCTATTATGGCGGCACTCAATTTGTCCGACATGGCAATTTTATGTGT